>CAVPES010000016.1:0-11972 GCA_963703545.1 uncultured Actinomycetota bacterium | reverse complement strand
GTAATCGATGAAGATCGCAGTTCTGGTCAAAGAAGTGCCGGACACCTACGGAGATCGAAAGCTCGATCTAGAGACGGGGCTCGCCGACCGCGAGGCATCCGACAAGGTGCTGGACGAGGTTGGTGAGCGGGCAATCGAGGTTGCGCTCAAGCACGCGGACGCGAACCCCGGGACGGAGGTCGTCCTGGTGTCTATGACGCCCGCGTCGGCCGTCTCGACCATTCGCAAGGGTGATGACGTGGCACCAGTCTAAGGCATCCGGCCAGACCGCGCGCCGTCTTGCGACCCATGCCGTGTCGCGCACCGGCGCATGGGTCGCAACAGGGCGCGGGGTCAGCTCAGCGACTTGGTGTGCCAGATCGTCTTGGTCTCGGTGAAGGCCGTGATCCGGCCGAGCGTCGCTGCCGGCACACCGTCGACGGGCGGCAGCACCCGCTTCAGGGTCTCGGCGGCGGCGATCTGCAGTTCGATCCAGTCGATGTCGCCCGCACCGGCCAGGTCGAGGGCGTTGACGTCGGCGTGGCCGGCCAGCCACGGTGCGATCTCGGCGGCCGAGCCAGTCAGTATGTTGACCACTCCCGCCGGCACGTCACTGGTCGCGAGCACCTCGGCGAGGCTGATCGCCGGCAGAGGCAGGTCTTGACTGGCCACCACGACCGCCGTGTTTCCGCTGACGATCACGGGCGCGAGCACGCTGGCAAGACCGAGCAGACCCGCGGTCTGCGGCGCGACGATCGCGACGACGCCGGTCGGCTCCGGCACGGAGAGGTTGAAGTAGGGGCCGGCGACGGGGTTGCCCGACCCGGCGACCTGCACGTACTTGTCCGCCCAGCCGGCGTACCAGACCCACAGGTCGATCGCCTGATCGACCTCCGCGGCGGCCGCGGATCTGGTGACCCCGGTCAGGCCGACGAGCTCCTCGATGAACTGTGCGCTGCGGCCCTCCAAGAGCTCGGCGATCCTGTACAGCACCTGCCCGCGATTGTAGGCGGTGGCACCGGCCCAGCCGGCCACGGCGGCGCGCGCGGCGACGACCGCGTCGCGGGCGTCCTTGCGGCTGGCCAGGGCGGCATTGGCCAGGAAGCTGCCGTCCGGCGAGGAGACCTGGTAAGTGCGGCCGCTCTCGGAGCGCGGGAAAGCTCCGCCGATGTAGAGCTTGTAGGTCTTGGGCACCGCCAGATGGCTCATTTCGAGGCCCCCTTCGCGGGCTTGGTCGGGGCCTTGGGCGTGGTGGTCCCGATACGCGGCTGCGTCGCTGCGCGAGCGGCGGGGGCGGACTGCTCCGCTGCGCGAGCTGACGGGGCGTTCAGCGCGGGCAGGGCGTCATCGAGGTAGGCGGCGAGGCCGTGGCGACCGCCCTCGCGGCCGTAGCCGGACTCCTTGTAGCCGCCGAAGGGGCTGGTCGGGTCGAAGCGGTTGAAGGTGTTCGCCCAGATCACGCCCGCCCGCAGCTTGTCGGCGACGGCCAGGATCTTCGATCCCTTGTCGCTCCAGATTCCCGCGGAGAGGCCATACGGCGTGTTGTTGGCCTTGGCGATCGCCTCGGCTGGAGTGCGGAAGGTCAGCACCGAGAGCACGGGGCCGAAGATCTCGTCGCGGGCGATCCGGCTGGAGGTCTGCACGCCGGTGAAGATCGTTGGTGCGAACCAGAAGCCCCTGTCCGGGATCACGCAGTCGGCGCTCCAGCGCTTCGCACCCTCGTCCTCGCCGATCTGGGAGAGTTCGCGGATCCGCTGCAACTGCTCAGCGGAGTTGATCGCGCCGATGTCGGTGTTCTTGTCCAGGGGGTCGCCGAGGCGCAGCGTCGACAGCCGGGCCTTGAGCCGGTCGACGACCTCATCGTGGATGTTCTCCTGGACGAGCAGCCGGCTGCCGGCGCAGCAGACGTGCCCCTGGTTGAAGAAGATGCCGTTGACGATGCCCTCGATCGCCTGGTCGATCGGAGCGTCGTCGAAGACGATGTTTGCGGCCTTGCCGCCGAGTTCCAGGGTCAGCTTCTTGCCGGTTCCCGCGGTGGACCGGGCGATCGAGCGGCCGACCGCGGTCGAGCCGGTGAAGGCGACCTTGTTGACTCCGGGGTGCGCGATCAGTGCCGCACCGGTCGCGCCCGGCCCCGTGATGATGTTGACGACCCCGGCCGGCAGGTCCGCCTGCTGCAGAATCTCGGCGAAGAGCAACGCCGTCAGCGAGGTGTTCGAGGCGGGCTTGAGCACGACGGTGTTGCCGGCGGCGAGCGCGGGGGCGATCTTCCACGCGAGCATCAGCAGCGGGAAGTTCCACGGGATGACCTGGGCGGCGACACCGAGCGAGCGCGGGTTGGCGCCGAGGCCCGCGTAGTCGAGCTTGTCGGCCCAGCCCGCGTAGTAGAAGAACCAGGCGGCGACCAGCGGCACGTCGACGTCGCGGCTCTCCTTGATCGGCTTGCCGTTGTCCAGGCTCTCGGCGACCGCGAGCTCGCGGGCGCGCTCCTGAACGAGGCGGGCGATCCGGAACAGGTACTTGCCGCGATCGGCGCCGGACAGCCGCGACCAGGTCGTGTCGTAGGCGCGGCGCGCGGCGGCGACGGCCCGGTCGACGTCGTCGGCATCGGCCGTGGCGATCTCGGCGATGTGCTGCTCGGTCGCCGGCGAGATCGTCGCGAAGGGAGAACCGTGGCCGTCGACGAATTCGCCGTCGATGAAGAGCCCGTAGCTCGGCCGCAGGTTCAGGATCGCGGTCGACTCCGGTGCTGGCGCGTAGTCAAGGAAGCTCATGATTCTCCTCAGTCGATCGTGACGTAGTCGGGCCCGGAGTAGTGGCCGCTGGTCAGTTTCTGACGCTGCAGCAGCACGTCGTTGAGCAGGCTGGACGCCCCGAAACGGAACAACTGCGGTTGCAGCCATTCCTCACCCACGGTCTCGGCGACCGTGACCAGGTACTTGATCGCATCCTTGGCGGTTCGGATGCCACCGGCCGGCTTCACACCGATGCGCTCCCCGGTCAGCCGATGCCAGTCGCGGGCAACCTCCAGCATCAGCAGGGTGACCGGCAGAGTCGCGGCGGGTGAGACCTTGCCGGTGGACGTCTTGATGAAGTCGGCGCCGGCGAGGATCGCCAGCCAGGAGGCGCGGCGCACGTTGTCGTAGGTGTTCAGTTCGCCGGTCTCGAGGATGACCTTGAGGTGCGCGGCGCTGCCGTCGCCGCGCCGGCAGGCTTCCTTCACCGCGACGATCTGCTCGAAGACCCTCCCGTAGCTGCCGGCGAGGAACGCGCCGCGGTCGATGACCATGTCGATCTCGTCGGCGCCGGCGGCCACGGCCTCCGCAGTGTCGGCCAGCTTCACGGCGAGGCTTGCCCGTCCGCTGGGGAAGGCGGTCGCGACCGCGGCGATGTTGATGCCGACGCCGGGCCCGTTGACGTCGATCCCGTGCAGCGAGCCCAGCGCGTCGCGCGCGAAGGGCACCATGTCACCGTATACGCAGACCGCGGCGACGCGGGGGGTCGAGGAGTCGGAGGCGTCGGGGGTGATCGCCTTGGCAACCAGCGACTGCACCTTGCCCGGTGTGTCCGCGCCCTCGAGCGTGGTCAGGTCGATCAGGCCGATGATGCGCTCCAGCGCCCACTTCTTGGAGCTGGTCTTGATGGAACGGCCGCCGAGGCCCGCGGCGCGCTGCTCCAGGCCGACCGCGTCCACGCCCGGCAGCCCCCGGAGGTGCATTCTCAGGCTCTTCTCGGTCAACTCACCGCCGATCAGCGCGATGGCACGCTCGGCGGGAGCGAGGGCAACGGGAGTCATCATGGTCACGGTCTTCCTTCCAGCAGGGATCTCGCGGTCGCCTCGTCGGTGATGAGCACTGTGCAGAGTCCCGAGGTGACCACCGCCCGGACGATGTCCCGCTTGGCGTCGCCGCCGGCGACCAGGATCGCGGTGTCGGCGGCGCGCAGTGCCCCAAGGCTGAGCCCCACCGTGCGCTCGTCGAGGCCGGGGTCGACGACATTGCCGTCGCTGTTGATGAAGCGTCCGATGACATCGCCGACCGCACCGCGGCGGACCAGTTCGTCGACATCGGCGACACTGACGTAGCCGCTCTCGACCAAGGCGGAACTCCCGTCGGCGACGCCGGCGCTGAACAGGAGCGCGGAAGCTCGGGCGGCCTGTTCGAGCACGGCGGCGATCGTGCGGTCTGCCTCGATCGCCCGCTTGGTTTCGAGACGCTCGAGGATCGCGGGACTCGGCAGCAGGGTGGCGTGGCCGCCGCCCTTCTGGGCGATCATCGAGGCGGTCGCGGCGGCGGTGCCAGCCCGGCGGTTGAGGCTGACGCCTCCGTTGACCTGGACGACCGTGACACCGCCGGCCCAGCCGGCATCCAGCTTCTCCGCGACCCGCTGCAGGGTGCGCCCCCAGCTGATGCCGAGCAGCCGTGGCACCGGGCGCAGAGCCGTGAGGTAGTCGGCAGCAGCCTGGGCGATCCGCTCGCTGAGCTCGGCCGGATCGTCGCTGCCGGGCACGACGACGGCGTCTTGCAGCCCCAGTTCGTCTTGCAGGCGCCGCTCCAGCGGCAGCCGTCGGGCCCGTGGGTGCACGATCTCGATTCGGACGATGCCTGTCTCCCGGGCCTGGGCCAGCAGTCGGCCGACCTTCCAGCGCGTGATGCCGAGCAGGGCGCCGACCTCGTCCTGGGTCTTGTCCTCGTCGTAATAGAGCTCGGCGACGCGCACCGCAAGCAGTTCCTCTGGTACGGGCATGGTCGCCTCCTCTCCGAATCAGAGTAGGCGAGTCCTCGGCTCAAATCAACAGACGTGCGGGTAATTGCTCATATGAGCGCCACCAATGCTGCCGGGTTCAGAGAGCGAACAGGCGGCGGGCCAAGAACCAGATCAACGGGAGGGCGACCACGACCGTGCTCACATCGGTCAGGATCGACGGCAGCGCGGACGAATCGGCTGCCCGGATCCCGTGGGGCACCGCGTGGGCGGTCACGGTGCGCTCGATCGACTTCGGATCCTTCAGCGGCTCGTCGCCAGGTTCGCCGGGCCCGCTGTCAGCCCCGGCAGTCGGAGCGGACGCCGAGGACGGATCCGGCGCTGTCGGCGCGGCGCTCGGGGCCGGGGCGGACGCCGGTGCAGCCGCAGGAGCGGGAGCAGGAGCAGCCGCAGGGGCGGGAGCGGGCGCGGGAACCGGAGCGGGGGCAGGAGCAGGTGCAGGAGCAGGTGCAGGCACCGACGCGCCGTACTTGGCGAAGACCTCGACCGACCACGTCGTGCCGTTGACGCTGATGTGGGCGATGCCGATGTCCGTGAAATCGCCGAGAACGTTGGCCCGGTGGCCCGGCGAGTTCATCCAGGCCTGGTGCACCGCTGCCTCGGACGGCCACCCGGTGGCCACGTTCTCGCCGGCGCGCGTCCACCCCGGGGGTATCTGGGTGGAGAAGTTCGGGTTGTGGGACATCAGGTTCGCGGCGGCCATCTGATTGGCCCAGTTCAGGGCGACGCTGTCCATCGCGGCATTGCGCACCAGTGGCCCGAGGCCATTGCCGGCTCGGTCGGAGTTGACCAGGGAAAGTATGGTCTCCCCCGCTGCGCTGGCGGGAACGGTACCGCCGAGGATGCTTGCGGCGACCAGTACCAGCGCCAGCAGAGCGCGGCTGATGGAGCGGTTCAGCGCCATGAACACCATCCGCCTCCGCTCCCGATCGGCCCGGTCAGAGCATGGGCCGATTGCCCACTGCTCATTGTGACAGTCGGGATGCGCGGTGCGGCACCGCCCAGTTCGGGTGACACTGCTCCTAGACTGGGTGGCGAGCACGGGTCCCGCGCCCCATCCTCCGATGGCGATCAGAGACGTCGAGGCAAGGGATCCGGCCCCGAGAAACAGGACTTGGAGCACCACCCGATGACCAGCTATGCCCTCGCCATTGATGTCGGTGGAACCAAGGTCCAGGCAGCACTCGTCGATGAGCACGGTGCAGTTCTGGAAGGGAGCGTGCATCGGGCGCCGACGGGGTCCCGGGCAAGCTCCGACGAGCTCCTGACATCCGTGGCCCAGGTGATCTGGAACACACTCAACGCGCTCCCGGATGGCGCGGAACTCATTGGTGCGGGCATCGGCGCCGCCGGGCCCATCGACTACCGCCGAGGCACCATCTCACCGCTCAACCTGCCCGCCTGGCGAGACTTCCCGCTGCGCGACCAGGTCAGCGAACTGGTCCCCCGGCTGATCGGCGTCGAGGTGCCGGTGCAGCTGGCCCTGGACGGACTGGCGATCGCGATGGCCGAGCAGTGGGTCGGGTCCGCGACGGCGGCACGCAATATCCTCGGCATGGTGGTCTCCACGGGCATCGGCGGCGGGCTCATCCTCGACGGTCGGCCGATCCTCGGTCGAAACGGCAATGCCGGGCACATCGGTCACGTCGAGGTCGCCGGAATCACCGGCAGCGACTCCTACGGCAGCACCACGACGCTCGAGTCGATCGCCTCCGGCCCGAACTCCGTCTCGTGGGCGCGAGCGCAGAGCTGGGTCGGCGAAGGCGGCGAAGACCTGGCGCAGTCGCTGCGCGAGGGCGACCCGATTGCGATCGCTGCAGTCCAGCGCAGCGGACAGGCGATCGGTCAGGCGATCGCGGCCACCTGCGCCCTGCTCGATCTGGAAGTCGTTGCAATCGGCGGGGGGTTTGCGGGAGTCGGTCCAGAACTGCTGGAGCGCATCCGCATGGTCGTCGCCGGCCATCACTTCCCCTATGTCCGCGACGTGACGATTATCGAATCGAGCGCGGGCGAACACGCCCCGCTGGTCGGCGCGGCGGCGCTGATCTACCGTTCGCGGCTGCTGCCGTCGGCCTAGGGATGCCGCTGAAACCGCTGGGAAACACCTGGGTGACCGAAAGAGAACGCCTGATCGAAGCACATCCCCACCTCGGCATCCACCACCTGTCCAGCGGTCCCCTAAAGCAGTAGCCGCCGCACCGCGGCGACGTCCTCAGCCATTCCTCTGATCAGCGCATCGACACCATCGAAGGCGACCATGCCGCGGATCCGGGACTGGAACCGGACATCGACCGTATGCCCGTAGAGGTCGATGTCCTGGTCCAACAGGTGCGCCTCGACCTGCTTGGGCGGCACACCGTCGAAGGTCGGGTTGCTGCCGACCGAGATCGCGGCGGGGTAACGAACACCGGCATCGACCAGCCAGCCGGCGTAGATGCCATCCGCCGGGATGAACCCCTGCGGCTGTGCGACGAGGTTCGCCGTGGGGAAGCCCAGTTCGCGGCCGCGACGCGCGCCCGGCACCACGGCGCCCCGCACCGTCGGCAGGCGGCCGAGCAATTCGGCGGCCTGCTCGACGTCGCCCGCCTCCAGCAGTTCGCGGATCCAGGTCGAGGAGACCCGCCGCCCGCCCGCGGCGACGTCGCCGATCACGGTGACCTCGAATCCGTACTCCGCGGAACGCTCTTTCAGCAGGGTGACATCACCGGCACCGCGGTGCCCGAAACGAAAATCCGCACCGACCAGAATCTCGCGGACGCCGAGGGCGCCGACCAGCAGCGTGCTGATGAAGTCCTCGGCACTCCGGGCGGCGAACTCCGGGGTGAACTCGGCGACGAGAACGGCGTCGATCCCGGAGGCACCCAGCAGTTCGAGCTTCTGCTCAAGGCTCGCCAGAGCCTTGGGGCTGGCCTCCGGCCGGAACAGCTCCTGGGGATTGCGGTCGAACGTGATCACGACCGAGCGCGCGCCGCGTCGCCGGGCTGCCTCCTTCAACCGGCTGAGGATGCCGAGATGACCGCTGTGCACACCGTCGAACTTGCCGATCGTCACAACGCTCGACATGCCCCGGGGCACCTCGTCGATCGAGCGATAGACCTCCATCACGAGGCCGTCTTAGCCGGGCGACGGGTCCACAGCCACCACATTCCGGCAATCGGCAGCACGAGGGGGACGAACAGGTATCCGGAACCGAAATGCGACCAGACGGCATCGCGGGGGAACAGGGTCGGTTGAACGGCACTCAGCGCGCCGACCGTGAGGACACCCACGAATTCGAAGCCGATCGCCAGCCATGCCGTCCGGTACCAGATCGAACCGGGCAGGATCAGGGCGACGGTGGCGATGATGTAGACCACGGCGGCCAGTGCCGACAGCGAATAGGCGAACGGGGCCTCCGGGAACCTGGTCAGCAGTTGGAACACCGAACGCCCCGTCGCAGCGAGGGCGAGGATGGCATAGACGGCGATCAGCACACGGCCGAGACCGGCGGCGGGGGCGGCGGAGGCGGACATCAGCTATAAGGATATTCCCTTGACGCCGGGACCGATGACTCAGACAAGCGGCACGGTCCAGATCTGGAACATCCGGTAACTCATCACCGCGAGTGCGAGACCCGCCACGCCAAGGACCACCGTCGCCCACCGGCTGCGCTCGACGAGCGCCCAGAATGCGGCCAGCGGCGGGATCAGCGCTGCCGTGATCAGGTAGATCCAGAACTCGAGGGCGCTGCCGACGGGCGCATTGCCGACGAGGGGCGCGATGATCGCGATCACGCCCTGACCGAGCAGCAGCAGCTCGATCAGGGCGAGAGCGGCCAGAACCAGGTCATTCGGCCGCACCCCGAACAGTCCGACGACAGTCAGCACGACGCCAGCGCTCAGGCAGACTGCGAGCAGAATCCCGTAGTACCACTCGATCATGCCGGCTCCCGGGGAAAGACGACCAGCGATCTGGCCGAGCTGCCGCTGATACTCAGCAGCGCGAGCAGGCCGCCATCCGGCGTGATCGCGGCAATCGGTCCTGCGGTTTCGGGCAGCGCGGCGGCCGACACGCGCTTGCCGTGGACGATGTCCCGGGCGTGCTCCTCGTCGAGGCGGACCGTGGGGAAGAGCCTGGCAGCGATCTCGGCCGGCGCGGTCAGGGCGTCGGGGGCGATGGTCTCGACGTCGATCGCCTCGGCGACCGAGAGGGGTCCGACCCGGGTTCGTCGCAGCATCGTCAGATGTCCGCCGACTCCCAGCGCCGTCCCGAGGTCGCGGGCGAGGGCCCGGATGTAGGTGCCGGAGGTGCACTCGACCCGGACGTCGACGTCGAGGTGGTCCCGACCGGCCGCCGCCCCCGAGCGCAGGCTGAGCACCTCGAAGACGGAAACCGTGACGGGCCGCGCCGGCAGCGCGACGGCCTCTCCGGCTCGGACCCGGGCATAACTGCGCCTGCCGTCGACCTTGATGGCGCTCACGGCGCTCGGCACCTGAAGGATGTCGCCGGTGAGTCGGGCGACCTGCTCCGCGAGCTGGTCGCCCGTGATGGCGGCGACAGCGCCCGCAGGGGCGAAGATGTCGGCCGGTGAGTCGGCATCGTCCGTGGGCGTGGCGGAGCCGAGCCGGATGGTCGCGAGATACTCCTTGTCGAGTCCGACCAGCCAGGTCAGCAGCCGAGTCGCCGAGTTGACGCCGAGCACCAGCAGGCCGGTCGCCATCGGGTCCAGCGTGCCGGCATGTCCGACTCTCCGGGTGCCGAGCAGGCGACGGGCCCTGGCGACCACATCGTGGCTGGTCATCCCTCGCGGCTTGTCCACGAGCACGATACCCGCGGCTGAGAATCCTTCCGGCATCCGACAAGGCTAACGCAGCCGGCCACGTAGGATTCTTGCAATGAGAATCGCCGTGATCGGGGCCGGAGCAGTCGGAGGCGTGCTTGCCGCCGTGCTCTCGGTAGCCGGTCACGAGGTCACCGTGACCGCCCGTGGTGCGCAGTTGGAGGCGATCCGGGCCCGCGGAATCCACCTGAGCGGCGGCTGGGGCAGCCACACCGTCCGGCCGACCGCCGTCCCCGCCCTGACCGAGGCACCGGAGCTGGCCTTCCTCTGCGTCAAGGCACAGGACACCGCCGCAGCGATCAGCGGGAACCCCGTCCTTGCCGGTGTGCCCATCGTGGTGGTGCAGAACGGTCTCGACGGACTTGACGAGGTGGCACGGCTGCTGCCGGACAGCGAGCGGATCGGGGCGCTGGCGATGTTCGCGGCCTCCTACCTGACGCCCGGCGAAGTGGCCGTGACCACCCCGGCGCCGGTCTACCTCGGTTACGGGCCGGGTGAGCCGCCCGCTCTCGCCCGACTGGTCGTCGGCCTGATCCAACCCATCCGCGGGGTCCCGCTGGCCAACTTCACCGGCGCGCAGTGGACCAAACTCGTGGTCAACCACGTCAATGCGATGCCGGCGATCACCGGCCTCAGCGTGCAGGAGACGATCGCCGACCGGCGTCTCAGGCGACTGATCGCGCTGAGTATGCGGGAGGCCATCCGGGTCGGCATCGCCCAAGGCGTCACCTTCGGCCAGATGCAGGGCCTGAGCGACCGACTGCTCCGACTGATGGTGCGGCTGCCCGCCCGCAGCACCGAACTGCTGCCGCTGCTGCTGGCTCGACGAATGGGATCCACCCCCAATCCCGGCTCGACGCTGCAGAGCATCCGGCGCGGCCAGCGCACCGAGATCGACTTCCTGAACGGAGCGGTGCTCCGCCGCGGACTGCTGGCGGGTGTGCCCACCCCGGTGAGTGCGTTCATTGTCGACCTCGTGCACGAGGTCGAGGACTCCGGCAGCTTCATCACCGCGGCTGCGGTGGCCGAGCGATACCGGGAGTGAGTGGATGCGAATCCAAGCCGCGGTGATCGCGTGGTACCGGCAGAACGGCCGGGATCTGCCGTGGCGCCGGCGAGGCTTCAGCGCCTGGGGCACCCTGGTCAGCGAAGTCATGCTGCAGCAGACGCCGGTGTCCCGGGTGCTGCCGAAACTCGAGGAGTGGCTGCGACGCTGGCCGAGCCCCGCGGATCTGGCCGCGGCCTCCCCCGCCGAGGCGGTTCGGGTCTGGGATCGGCTCGGCTATCCGCGCAGGGCGCTCGCACTGCATGCCTGCGCCGCGGCGATCACCAGCGAGCACGGCGGAGTCGTGCCCCGGGACGTCGACGCCCTCCTGGCGCTGCCCGGCGTCGGCGACTACACGGCGCGGGCGGTCGCGGTCTTCGCCTATCGGGATCGACACCCCGTGGTGGACACCAACATCCGCCGGGTGATCGCGCGGCTCGTCGTGGGCGAGGCGGAACCCGGACCGCCGTCGCGCCGGGACCTGGCCGCGATGGCCGCACTGCTGCCTGAGGATTCCGGCGCGGCGCACGATTTCACCGCGGGGATGATGGAGTTGGGCGCACTGGTCTGCGTCGCTCGCGCACCGCGGTGCGGGTCGTGCCCGCTGGCGGCGGCCTGCGCATGGCAACTCGCCGGGTCGCCGGCGTCGAGTCGTCCGGGTCGTCGGACGCAGCCGAGTTACCAGGGCAGCGACCGGCAGGTTCGCGGCATCGTCCTGGCAGCGCTGCGCGACGCCGACCACCCGGTGAGCCGTGTCGCCCTTGGCGCGCTCTGGCCGGATCGGGGCCAGCTCGAACGTGCCCTCGGCAGCCTCATCGCCGACTCCCTCGCGGTCGACACGCCGGCAGGCATCACGCTGCCGGACGGCACCGCCGCTCGACGAGCCGACTATGCCTCGGTGTCGAGCTCTCGGGGCTTGACGTAGGGATCCTCGTCGCCGGCGTAGGAGGCATTTCTGGCCAGCGCCTCCACCTCGGTGTCGCGCTGCTTCGCCTCCGCGAGCAGATCCTCGATCTGCTTGGCGTTCTCCGGGATCGCGTCAAGGATGAACTCGAGCGACGGCGTCAGCCGGACCGAGATCCCCTTGCCGACTTCGCTGCGCAGCATGCCGGTGGCGCTCTTCAGCGCTGCGGCGGTGCCTTCGCGCTCCTCATCGCTCCCGTAGACCGTGTAGAAGACGGAGGCGTGCTGCAGATCGCCGGTGACCTTGACGTCGGTGATCGTGACGAAGCCGAGCCGGGGGTCCTTGACCCCCCGCTCGAGCGTCTTCGCCACGATCACCTTGATGCGGTCGGCGAGTTTCCTCGCCCGTGCTGGATCCGCCATGCCGGTGCCCTTACCTTTCAGGCTGAAGCAATACGTGGC
>CAVPES010000015.1:0-37216 GCA_963703545.1 uncultured Actinomycetota bacterium | reverse complement strand
AACCCGGCCTCGACCTGCACGCTGTCGGCCACGATGCCGATCACGCCGTCGATCCCCGCGCGGACGACCATCCCGGCACCATCCGTCAGGTCCATCGCCCGCGAGAGCGCACTGGTCTTGGCGGCCAGGGCATCGCGCTCCCGTTCGGCCTCGTGCACCCGGTCGCGGATCCGGTCGATCTCCGCCCCGATCGCGCTGATCCGCGCCTCGGCGCGCTGGTAACGGCCATCGAGGTCGTTTTCGCCCCGGTCGGCGGTGGCCGCCTCCGCCTCGAGCAGGGCGAACTGGGCCTGGGCCGCATCGCGGCGCTGCCGAGCCTCGTCCAGAGCGCTCTGCTGGCGCAGCACCTCGCCACGCATCGCCGCCAGTCGCGAATCGGCGGCATCAGCCTGACCGGCCAGGGTCGAGAGCTCCAGGTCGTGCAAGGAGACCAGTGCGCTCTGGGCGGCGATCTCCTCATCGAGGGCATCGAGCGCTGCCCGCGCCGCGGTCGTCACCGCGACCGCTCCGGCCAGGGATTGCTCACCCCGGCTCAGCTCATCCCGAAGTCGGATCGCCTCCTCGCGGGCGTCCTGCACCTGGGCTGCGGTCACACCGCCGGATGCGATGGTCGCCTGCGCCGGGGAGCCGAGCAGCACCAGCTGCTGCTTGGCGAGGTTGTACAGCCCGCGCAGCCGCTCCTCGGCCTGCTCGAGACCGAACGCCAGCCGACGAGCCTCGTCCACGGCATCGGCGCGCTGCTCCTGCTCGATCCGGTGCTGGCGGACGATGTTCTGGTCCAGCTTCTCCTGCACCACGACTCGTTCACCGGAACGCTGATGCTCGCTCCGGTTGTAGTCGTCGAGCACCGCGCGCAGCGTGACCACCTCGTCGGCAAGCAGCCGCGCCCTGGCGTCCCGCACCTCGGCGGCGACCGTCTGCGCCTCGCGGGCGATCTGCGCCTGCTGGCCCAGCGGCTTCAACTGGCGCCGGACCTCGCCGGCCAGATCGGACAAGCGGGTCAGGTTGGCCTGCATCGCCTCGAGTTTGCGCAGCGTCCGCTCTTTGCGGCGGCGGTGCTTCAGGATGCCGGCGGCCTCCTCGATGAAACCGCGGCGCCCCTCCGGGCTCGCCTGCAGCACGGCGTCCAGCTGGCCCTGACCGACGATCACGTGCATCTCCCGACCGAGGCCGGAGTCGCTGAGCAGTTCCTGGACGTCCAGCAGTCGGCACGATTGGCCGTTGATCGCGTACTCACTGGCACCGTTGCGGAACAGGGTGCGGCTGATGGTGACCTCGGCGTACTCGATCGGCAGGGCGCCGTCGGAATTGTCGATCGTCAGCAGCACCTCCGCCCGGCCGAGCGGCCCGCGGGTGGCGGTGCCGGCGAAGATGACGTCCGACATCGTGCCGCCGCGCAGGGTCTTGGCACCCTGTTCGCCCATCACCCAGGCCAGAGCGTCCACGACGTTGGACTTGCCGGAGCCGTTCGGTCCGACGACGCAGGTCACGCCCGGCTCGAAGGCAAACGTGGTCGGCTGCGCGAAGGACTTGAACCCCTTCAGGGTCAGGCTCTTCAGATACACCCGCACCCCTCTCCATCGCTCGCCGCGGTACCTGGCTCTTACGGTATACGACCTTGCGCACCGGCCCGCGCAGGCGCTGCGCCGGTCGCTCGCGTCGGTGACCGAAAGTGGGCTGCCCTCACCCCAGGGTCACCGCTGGCAGCGCGGACAGCGGTGGCTCGACCTGTTCATGAAGGCCTCGCGCACGATCGGTGTACCGCAGCGCGGGCAGGGCTGCCCGGTCCGGCCGTAGGCTCTCAGACTGCGCGCGAAGTAGCCGGACTGGCCGTTGACGTTGACGTATTGCGCATCGAAGCTGGTGCCGCCCTCGGCGAGCGCACGCTGCAGCACCGACCGCACCTCGGCCAGCAGTCGGCGCGACTGCGCCGGGGACAGCGAGGCGGCGCTTCGGTCATAGTGCAGGCGTGCCGCCCACAGCGCCTCGTCGGCGTAGATGTTGCCGATCCCGCTGATCACCGTCTGATCCAGCAGCACCCGCTTGATTCCGCTGGATCGGGTGGCCAGCGCGGCCAGGAAGCGTCGGTCGTCGAAACCCGGATCCAGCGGGTCGCGGGCGATGTGCCGCACCTGAGCAGGGATCCGCTGATCGGGGTTGTCGGGGGCGGGCACCAGCGGGTCGACCGCCATCGAGCCGAAGATGCGCTGGTCCACGAAGTGCACGGCCGCTTCACCGAGCCCGGGTTGCTCGATCATCAGGCGGATGCGCAGGTGCCGATCGCCGGCACCGGGCTCGCGCAGCAGCAGCTGGCCACTCATGCCCAGGTGCACGACCAGCGCACGGACCGGAATGTCCTCAGACCCGGCAAACAGCGGAACCCAGAGGAACTTGCCCCGCCGCGCCGGCGCGGACATCCGGCTGCCGAGCAGCAGTCCGTCGAAGGTGCCGGTCACGGTGTCATGGCGGCGAATCGAGCGCTCGTCAAGAACCTCGACCCCGATGATCACCGCTCCGGCGAGGGCGGGTTCGAGGCCCAGCCGCACGACTTCGACCTCGGGAAGTTCGGGCATCGGCCGGATCAGCGCTCTAGCGCGGTCTGATCTGGATCGGTCTGGTCTGGATCTGTTTCGGCGCTGAGCAGCGTCCACGCCTCGAGGGCAGCCGCCATCTCCGCGTGTTTCTTGCTGGATCCGACGCCGGTGGCGACATCGCGCCCGCCGACACTGACCGTCGCCTGAAACACCTTGCCGTGATCGGGGCCTGTATCGGTGACCCGGTAGACGGGCAGGCCGTGGCCTCTCCGGGAGGAGAGCTCCTGCAGGCTCGTCTTGGAATCCATCGACGCGCCGAACCGGGCCGGGTTCTCGACGAGGGGCAGAATCATCCGCAGCACGAAGTCGTTCGCCAGCTCGCTGCCGCCCGAGAGGAATGCGGCCCCGAACAGTGCCTCGACGGTGTCGGCGAGGATCGAGCCTTTTGACCGGCCGCCGGTCTGCTCCTCGCCCTTGCCGAGCATGATGTACTCGCCCAGCCCGATCGCCTCGGCCACCTCGGCCAGCGCCACAGCGCTGACCAGCGAGGCGCGTCGCTTTGCGAGCTCGCCCTCGCTCAGGTCCGGGTACTCCTGGTAGAGCCAGACGGTGATCGCCTTGCCGAGGATGGAGTCGCCGAGGAACTCCAGTCGCTCGTTGGTGGGGACACCACCGTTCTCGTACGCGTACGAGCGATGCGTCAGGGCCAAGTCGAGCAACTCCGGCGAAATCTGCACGCCGAGGCGCTCCAGCAGTCGCGCCCGATCGTCATCCGACGCCGATGCGGCCATCGCAGTCCCCTGACCGAGGATCAGACGTCGGCTACCTTGCGGCCCTTGTACTCCATGTACAGGGCGGTGCCGGCCGAGTCCTCGACGACTCGCGCGCGGTGCGGCAGGCTGTAGGTGACCCTGCCGTTCTCGATGGTCTTGACCAGGGTGGGAACCTCGGCCTTCCACTGCGAGCGCCGGGCGCGGGTGTTGCTGCGTGACATCTTCCGCTTGGGAACAGCCATGACTATCTCTTCTCTCTATACGTCTCTTGGTTGCGCGTCATCACTACCGGCGAGTCCGGCGAGCGCGGCCCAGCGTGGATCGTACAACGCCGGGGGCTCTTCGTCAGCCAGCACCAGAGTGACCCCATCGCCCAATTCGATTTCAGAGCAACGATCAGCGCACACCGGCTGGAAAGGCAGTGACAAAACGACGGCGTCCCTGACTGGTTCTTCACAATCCACGTGGTCGTCGTGAAGGACGTAGTCGAAGCCGTCCGCTAAAGAATACGCGAAAAGCTCCTGGAATTCGACTCTGACCGGCAGGGTGAGCGGTTTCAGGCATCGGACGCACTCAGCGGAAGCGGTGGTCGAGACGTGCCCGGTGACCAGGATGCCCTCGTGCACGCTCTCCAGCCGCAGGTCGATCGACAGGTCCGTTCCCGCCGGGACCACGGCCACGGCCTCGCCGAGTCGGCTCTTGATCGGAAAGTCGAGATGGACCTCGCGCTGCTCCCCCGGCCGGTGGATCAGGTCCCGCACATCGACGGTGTAATCACTGCCCCGAAATCTACCCACCCCCCAACTCTACCCCCACCTGAGTTGCGGACTTTTGGGGGTTTAGAGGCCGAAGCGAGGTGGTTTTGGGACGAAAGTCCGCAACTCAGGTGGGAGGGGCGGGGCGGCGGGCGATCTTGTGGGGGGCTGCCTGCGCGATGGGGCGGATCTGCAGGAGGTCGATGTTGACGTTTGCCGGGCGGGTCACGGTCCAGACGATCGCGTCGGCGATGTCGTCGGCGACCAGCGGCTGGTAGCCCTCGTACACGGCGGCTGCCCGCGCCGCGTCACCGCCGAAGCGCACCAGCGAGAACTCCTCGGTGGCCACCGCGCCCGGCGCGATCTCGATCACCCGGATCGGCTCCCCCGCCAGTTCCAGCCGCAGGGTGTTCGCCATCACCCGCTCCGCGTGCTTTGCCGAGGTGTAACCTCCGCCGCCCTCGTACGCGACGTGCGCCGCGAGCGAGGTGACGAAGACCAGGTCCCCGCCGCCGGCCGCGCGCAGCGCCGGCAGCATCGACTGCGTCATCCGCAGCGCCCCGAGCACGTTGACCTGGTACATCCACTCCCAGTTCTGAACCGAACCCGACTCGACCGAGTCCATGCCGTGCGCCCCGCCGGCGTTGTTGATCAGCGCGTGCACGGGACCGGACGCGGTCACCTGATCGCGGAAAGCCGCGACCGACTCGTCGCTCGCGACGTCCAGCTCGACCGCCTCGGCACCGGTCTCGGCGGCCAGCGCCGTCAGGCGGTCCATGCGCCGGGCGCCGGCGACCACTCGCCAGCCCGCCGCGCGCAGCCGGCGCACTGTCGCGGCCCCGATCCCGCTGGAAGCGCCGGTCACCACCGCGCGCCGCACCCCGTCCTCAACCATCATCCCGATCGCCCCGCGTCTACATCGACAGCGCGGTCAGCGCGTCATCGTAAATGGCCAGTGCCTGATCGATCTCCTCGGCGCTGACGGTGCACGGCGGCACCACATGGATGCGGTTGTCCGAGACGAATGGCAGCAGACCGCGCTCCAACAGCGCGTCCTTCAGAGCCCCGATCCCGGCCGCGGGCAGCGGTTCGCGGGTGGCCCGGTCGGTGACGAACTCCAGCGCCCAGAACACGCCGAGGCCGCGCACTTCGCCGATCGAGGGGTGCCGTTCGGCCAGCGCGTTGAGCCCTGCGGCGAGCGGGCCGTTGCCGAGCCGGGCGGCGTTCTCGACGATGCCCTCCGATTCCATCGCGTCGATGGTCGCCACGATCGAGCCCATCGCGAGCGGGTGGCCCGAGTAGGTAAGGCCACCGGGGAAGACCCGGTCCCGGAACGCCTCGGCGATGGGCTCGGAGATGACGACTCCGCCCACGGGAACATAGCCGGAGTTGACGCCTTTGGCGAAGGTGATCAGGTCCGGCGTGACCCCGTAGTTGTGGTGCGCGAACCAGGCGCCGGTGCGGCCGAAGCCGGCCATCACCTCGTCGAGGATCAGCACGATGCCGTACTTGTCTGCCAGCGCGCGGACGCCCTGCAGGTATCCGGGCGGCGGCACCAGCACACCCGCGGTGCCCGGCACGGTCTCGATCAGCAGCGCGGCGATCGTTGACGGTCCCTCGGACTGGATCACCCGCTCGAGGTGGCGCAGGGCGCGTTCGCCCTCCTGCTCGGCAGTGGCGGCCCAGAACTCCGAGCGGTACAGGTAAGGCCCGAAGAAGTGCACGTGCCCGCGCGCGTACTGGTTGGGGATGCGCCGCCAGTCACCCGTAGCAACGATCGCGGCTCCGGTGTTGCCGTGGTAGGAGCGGTACATCGAGAGCACGGTGTCGCGCCCGGTGGTCAGTCTCGCCATCCGGATCGCGTTCTCGATGGCGTCCGCACCGCCGTTGGTGAAGAAGACCTTGCTGAAGGTGGGGCCGGCCTTGGCCAGGATCCGCTCGGCCGCCTCGCCCCGGGTCAGGTTCGCGTGCGCGGGGGCGACGGTGGTCAGCACGTCGGCCTGCGCCTTGATGCCGGCGATCACCGCGGGGTGCTGGTGCCCGATGTTGACGTTGACCAACTGGCTGGAGAAGTCGAGGTAGCTGTTGCCCGCGAAATCCCAGACCCTGGTGCCGAGACCGCCGGCGATCACCATCGGGTTCAGGGCGCCCTGAGCGGACCAGGAGTGGAAGACGTTGGCGCGATCCAGGGCGAACGCGCGTTCACCGTCGGCGGGGTCGAGTTGAGGGGTGACTGCGTGGTTCATTGTTCCATTCTCTCTCGGTGGATCCCGCTCGGGCGACAGGGCGCCGTCACGGGTGTCGGGTTCGCGGGCTCCTCTCGGAGTCCGCGAACCCGCACCGTGGGTGTTGTGTTACTTGCCGCCCTCGTTGAGCACGACGTCGAGGGGCGTGAAGTCCATGCCCATGACATCGACTCCGTCCGCCTTCAGCTCCTCGAGCGCCTTGTCGACGTACTCGTTCGTGTACGCCGTGGCGGGCGGTTCCGTGGTGATCAGCTGGGCGCCGTCCTGGTTCTTGGTGGCCAGGGCCATCTGAACGGTCGCGTTCCACTGGTCCTCGTTGATGTGCCCGATCCCGCTGGTCGAGGGCCAGATCAGCTTGTTGACCTCGTTGGTCATCCACAGCTGGTGGCTGACGCCGAGGGTGGACCCGGCGGCCGTCACGATTGACGCGGCGCCCTCAGGGTCAGCCATGACATCGGCCCAGCCGCGGATTGCTCCCTTGATCAGCTTGGTCGCGGTGTCGGCGTACGCGGGGTCGCTGGACAGGCGCTCCGTGTTGGCCCAGAGCGCGTCCTGGAGCATTGCCGTGCCGACCTCGTTCCAGTCGATCACCGAGAAGTCCTCCGGCTGGTACAGCTCGCCGGTGGCCGGGTTGACGGCCTCCAGCAGCTGCGCGTACTCGTTGTAGGTCATCGCCTGGGCGGCGTCGATCTCGTGGTTGAGCAGCGCGTTCATGTCGAAGTTCTGCTGCACGATCGTGTAGTCGCTCGCACCCGCCTCGGTCAGACCGGCGAACAGCTCCCACTCGTTGCCGAAGCCCCAGGAGCCGATCGTCTTGCCGGAGAGGTCCTCCGGTCCGGTGATGCCGGAGTCGGCCCAGGCGACCTGCAGAGTCGCGCTGCGTTCGAAGATCTGCGCGATGTCGGTGATACCGGCGCCGGCCTCGATGGAGGCGAGCGCCTTTGGCACCCAGGCCACCGCGAAGTCGACGTCGCCGGAGGCGAGCACGTCTTGCGGCACGATGTCGACGGCACCGGGAACGATCGTGACATCCAGTCCCTCGTCCTCGAAGTAGCCCTTGTCCAGGGCGACGTAGTAGCCGGCGAACTGGGCCTGGGTCAGCCACTGCAGCTGCAGCGTGACCGGGATCAGTTCAGCGGCGCCCTCGTCATCGCTGCCTGCGGTGGCACAGCCGGCCAGGACTAGACCGGCGGTGACGACGGCCGCGAGGCCGCCGAGAATTCTCTTGCGGTTCATCTCATTCCTCTCGTGGTGCTGATGGTGCTGTGGGTGGTTCAGTCTCCCGGAATCGGGCGACGGCGTGGGGCGGCGACGCCCGGTCATTGGCTGCTGTGCCGCGAGGCGATCCTCTCCAGCAGGGTGGTGGCGACGAAGAAGACCAGGCCGACCACGATCGAGCCCAGCACGAAGGCCCACGCTCGGGCGTACGCGGATCCGGCGGCCGCCGTCGTGATCGCCGAGCCCAGCCCGGTCCGGGGACCGCCGAAGTACTCGGCGACCAGCGCCGAGATAACGGCCAGCGAGGCGCCGATCCGCAGCCCGGTGAACAGGTACGGCAGCGCGGTCGGGATCGTCACGGTGCGCGCCTCGGTCCAAGGTTTGACCGCGTAGGACCGCATCAGGTCGCGGTGCACCGGGAGTACCTGGCCCAGACCCCGCAGCGTGTTGATGAAGACCGGCACGAAGACGGCGATCGCGGCGACCACGATCCTTGCCATCTCTGACGTGCTGCCGAACATGGTGTAGAGCACGGGGGCGAGCGCGACGATCGGCACAACGGCCACCGCCGCAATGACCGGCGCGAGCATGCCGTCGACGGTGCGGACGACAGCGGCGACCACGGCCAGGCCGGCCCCGATGACCGCACCGATGACCAGGCCCCAGAGCGCGTTGGACCCCGTCACGAGACTGGCTGCGACGATTTGGGACAGGTAGGCGATGAACTCCTCGCCGACCGCGGCCGGGCTGGCCAGCACGAACGGCGGGATTTCCGCCAGCGTGACGAAGACCTGCACGGCCAGCAACGCGGCGACCAGCAGCGCAACCGGCGGCAGCACCCGGCGGACCAGGGTCCCGGCCGTCGTCATCGCGAGTCCACCCCCCTTGGCATCTCGCTGAGCGGACCGTGCAGGGCCTCGCGCACCGCGGTGACGGCCGCGAAGAATCCGGCATCCTCACGGAGGTCGTCGCCGCGCTCGGCCGCACCGCCGAGGCGCACGTCGATTGCGTCGGTGATCCGGCCGGGCCGTGGGCTCATCACGATCACCCGGTCGGAGAGGTACACGGCCTCGGGGATGGAGTGCGTCACGAATACGACCGCAGCGCCCGTCTCGGCGCGGATCCGCAGCAGTTCCGTCTGCATCCGTTCGCGGGTCATCTCGTCGAGTGCGCCGAACGGTTCGTCCATCAGCAGCAGCGACGGCCTCGACGCGATCGACCGCGCGATCGCCACGCGCTGCTGCATGCCCCCGGAAAGCTGATCGGGGTAGTGGTCCGCGAAGTCGGTCAAGCCGACCATCTCGATCAGCTCGGTGGCGCGGTCGCGGCGGTCGGCCGGCGGAACCCGGTGCAACTGCAAGGGCAGTTCGATGTTGGCCCGGACGGTGCGCCACGGCAGCAGGCCCGCCTGCTGGAAGGCGATGCCGTAGCGCTGGTCGATCCGTGCCTGCCGCGCCGAGACTCCGAAGAGCTCGATGCTGCCGGTGGTCGGCGAGTCCAGATCCGCGATCAAGCGCAGCAGGGTCGACTTGCCGCACCCCGAGGGCCCGATCAGTGAGACGAACTCCCCGGGGACGACCGTCAGGTCGATGCCGGTCAGTGCTGTGACGCCACCCTTCTTGCCCGGAAAGATCCGGTCGACGCCCCGGACGCGGACCGCGGGAGAGCTTTCGTCGGTGCTCACGCGGTGACCTCCGTGCGGCGGAAGGGCTTCAGGGACGAGCCGATCAGAGCGACGAATCCGGCCGCGATCAGACCGAGCAGGACGGCGCCGAAAATGGGCGACCACGGTTTGGCCGGGTCGCTGGAGGCGGCGACCGCGGTCTCCAGGATCAGCCGGCCGATGCCGTCGGAGTAGCCGACGGAGATCTCCGCCACCACCGTGCCCACCACGGCGTTGGCGGCGGCCAGCCGCATGGCCGGGATCAGGAAGGGCACGCTCGCGGGCAGCCGCAGGTGGGTGAGCGTGGCCCACCACGATGCCGCGTAGCTCTGCAACAGCTCACGGTGGATCATGTCGGGTGACTGCAGCCCCCGCAGGGCGCCCACCGCGACGGGGAAGAAGGCCAGGTAGCTGGCGATCACCACGACGCTCATCCAGCTCTCCCACTGGAAACTCCCGAACTCCAGTCGCGAGCCCCAGTTGCGGATCAGCGGCGCCAGTGCGATCAGCGGCACGGTCTGGCTGAGGATCACGAACGGCAGCACCGCCCACTCGGCGAGCCGGAACCGCAGCATCAGCACCGCGAGTGCGAAGCCGACGACGACCCCCAGCAGCCAGCCGAGCGAGGCGAGCAGCAGGCTGACGAGGGCCGCCTGCAGCACGACCAGGCCGAGCGGTAAGGAGCCGGGCGCGCGGGTGACCGGCTCGATCGCGCGGCTGATCATCTCCCAGACGTGCGGCATCGCCTGGTCGTTGGAGCGCGGCAGCAGCCTCATCCCGGAGCCGGTGACCTCGGGGTCGGCCCCCACCAACCAGCCGTCCGCGGGGCCGATCACCTTGTAGAGCTCCCAGACGGCCACGAGCAGCAGCACTCCCGCGACACCGAGGACGATCCGTCGGACGAGCACGGCGGCGGCGCTCACAGCTTTGCCGTGATCGTGTCGGTCATCGCGGGAATCACGGTCTCGCCGTACACCCGGAGGGTCTCCTCCTTGTTGTCGTGCTGCAGGTAGCCGGCGAACTGATCGACGCCGATCGAGCGCAGCTCCTCGAGCTTGGCGATGTGGTCGGCGGCGCTGCCCAGCACGCAGAACCGGTCGACGATCTCATCGGGCACGAAGCCGGTGTGGGTGTTGCCCGCCCGGCCGTGCTCGTTGTAGTCGTAGGCCTGCCGCCCGGCGATGTAGTCGGTCAGTGCCGCGGGCACCGCGCCCGAGGCACCGTACTTGGCGACGATGTCGGCGACGTGGTTGCCGACCATGCCGCCGAACCAGCGGGACTGCTCCCGCATGTGCTCCCAGTCGTCGCCGATGTACATGGGCGCGGCGACGCAGAAGGTGATCGCGTCGGGGTCGCGGCCGGCCCGCTCTGCCGCTTCGCGGACGGTGCCGATCATCCACCGGGCGATGTCGACGTCGGCCAACTGCAGGATGAAGCCGTCGCCCACCTCGCCGGTCAGTTTCAGCGCGAGCGGCCCGTAGGCGGCGACCCACACCTCCAGTTCGCTGCCGGTCGACCAGGGGAACTGCAGCTGCGAGCCGTGGTACTCGACCGCCCGGCTGTTGGCCAGTTCGCGGATCACGTGGATCGCCTCGCGCAGCTCGGACAGCGTGGTCGGCTTGCCGTTGGTGACCCGCACCGCGCTGTCGCCGCGGCCGATCCCGCAGACCGTGCGGTTGCCGTACATCTCGTTGAGGGTGGCGAACAGGGAGGCGGTCACCGTCCAGTCCCGGGTCGCCGGGTTGGTCACGAAGGGGCCGACCTTGATCCGCCGGGTCTCGGCGAGGATCTGGCTGTAGATCACGTAGGGCTCCTGCCAGAGCAGGTGCGAGTCGAAGGTCCAGACATGGCTGAAGCCGTGCTGCTCGGCGAGCTTGGCCAGCGCCACCGTGCGACTGGCCGGCGGGTTTGTCTGCAGTACTGCTCCGAAGTCCATATTCCGTCTCTCTTGCCCGTTTCGCTGCAGGTTCGGCGTTTCGTCGCCGCTTCGCGGGCGGCGAAACGCCGAAACGGCAGCGTGTCGCTCAGCTCAGGTACTGAGAGAGGCCGCGCTTGACGTAGCGACCATCACCCTTGGCACCGAGGTACTGGTTGTCGTCGATGATCACCTTGCCCCGACTGATCACGGTGTCCACGTGCCCGTCGATCTCGAAACCCTCCCACGCCGAGTAGTCCATGTTCATGTGGTGGGTCTTGTCCATTCCGATGGAGGTGTGCCCGTTCGGGTCGTAGACCACGATGTCGCCGTCGGCGCCGGGCGCGATCACGCCCTTCCTGCCGTACATCCCGAACATCCGCGCCGGCGTGGTCGAGGTGATCTCCACCCAGCGCTCCAGGCTGATCTGACCGTTCACAACGCCCTGGTACATCAGGTCGACCCGGTGCTCGACGGAACCGATCCCGTTGGGGATCTTGGAGAAGTCGCCCAGCCCCAGCTCCTTCTGGTCCTTCATGCAGAACGGGCAGTGGTCGGTGGAGACCATCTGGATGTCGTTGGTGCGCAGCGACTGCCACATGTGGTCCTGGTGCCCCTCCTGCTTTGGAGCGCAGCGGCGGTGGACGCACACCCACTTGGCGCCCTCGAAGCCGGCTGCGCCCAGCTGCTCCTCCAGCGACAGGTACAGGTACTGCGGGCAGGTCTCGCCGAAGACGTTCAGGCCGCGGTCGCGCGCCGCGGCGATCTGCTCGACCGCCTGCTTGGCCGAGACGTGCACCACGTACAGCGGTGCGCCGGCGAGGTCGGCGATCATGATCGCCCGGTGCGTCGCCTCCTCCTCGGTCTGCCACGGCCGGGTCAGTCCGTGGTAGTAGGGGGAGGTGTTGCCGGCAGCCAGAGCCTGCTGCACCAGCACGTCGATCATCGCGCCGTTCTCAGCGTGCATCATCATCATCGCGCCGGTCTCGGCGCCCTTCTGGAAGGCCCGCAGGATCTGGCCGTCGTCGGAGAGGAACACCCCCTTGTATGCCATGAACAGCTTGAAGCTGGTGACGCCCTCACGGATCAGCTCGTCCATCGCGGTCAGCGAGGAGTCTTGCACGTCGGAGAGGATCTGGTGGAAGCCGTAGTCGATCGCGCAGTTGCCGGCGGCCTTCTCGTGCCAGAGCTGGTACTGGTCGAGGATTCTCTGGTCCGGGTACTGCACCACGAAGTCCACGATGCTGGTCGTGCCGCCCCAGGCCGCCGCGCGGCTTCCGGTCTCGAAGGTGTCGCTCGCGAAGGTGCCGCCGAAGGGCATCTCCATATGCGTGTGCGCGTCGACGCCGCCAGGGATCACGTATTTGCCGCTCGCGTCGATCACGGTGTCCACATTGGCTTTGAGGTCGAAGCCCAGCAGGGTCGAGCCCGGCGCCAGCACCGCGGCGATGCTCTCGCCGTCGATCAGCACGTCAGCCTGGCTGCTGCCGGTCGCGGAGACGACCGTTCCGCCGGTGATGAGGGTTTTCATTGTCTGCTCCTTGGATCAGGGCTCGGGGATCAGGGCTTGGGGATGGCGGTGTAGGAGTCGGGGCGGCGGTCCCGGTAGAACTGCCAGTCGTCGCGCACCGTGCGGATCATGTCCATGTCCAGATCCCGGATCACCACCTCCTCCTCGGTTCCGGAACCGTAGTCGCCGATGATGTTGCCCTGCGGGTCGACGAACTGGCTCTTCCCGTAGAAGTCGACGGCCAGGTCCCCGTACTCGTTGTCCTCGCGGCCGACCCGGTTGGGCGCGGCCACGAAGTAGCCGTTCGCCGCGGCGGCGGCCGGCTGCTCGATCTCCCAGAGTCGGTTCGACAGCCCCGGCTTGGTGGCGTTGGGGTTGAAGACGATCTGGGCGCCGTTCAGGCCCAGTTCCCGCCAGCCCTCCGGGAAGTGCCGGTCATAGCAGATGTAGACGCCGATCGGGCCGACCGCGGTCTGGAAGACCGGGTAGCCGAGATTGCCGGGGCGGAAGTAGAACTTCTCCCAGAACTTGTCGAGGTGCGGCAGGTGGTGCTTGCGGTACTTGCCGAGGATGGTGCCGTCGGCATCGACCACGACCGCGGTGTTGTAGTAGACCCCGGGCATGTCCTCCTCGTAGATCGGCAGCACCATGACCATGTTCAGCTCCTTGGCCAGCGCCGCGAAGCGCTGCACGATGGGGCCGTCCGCCGGTTCCGCGTAGGCGTAGTACTTCTTGTCCTCGGTGATGCCGAAGTATGGTCCGTAGAAGAGCTCCTGGAAGCAGATCACCTGCGCGCCGGCGGCGGCGGCGTCCCGGGCGAACCGCTCGTGCTTGGCGAGCATCGACTCCTTGTCGCCGGTCCAGGTGGTCTGCGTGATCGCTGCTCTGACGACTGCCATGGTGCCTCCGTGCCTTCACTGTCGGGACTGGTTCGCATCGACCATCGGCCCCCGCCCCTGGAATTGTGTTCAGGCCGAATCCCCGTTTTGTTATTATTCGACCTAAACATTTCTTGGTTGTTTCACGATATGACGCCAGCGTAAAACATGGGAGGCGGGTTCGGCAGTGGCACCGGTGCGAATCTCGAACGCCGTCGAGCAAACGTCCCCCGGCGGAATCGCCGCGGCCATCGCGCGCCTGATCACCTCGGGAGATCTGGCACCCGGCGAGCGGCTGCCGACCGTGCGCGCACTGGCGGCAGAACTCGGGGTGAGTCCGGCGACCGTCAGCCACGCCTGGCAGGCACTCTCGGCGGTCGGCCTGATCACCTCCCGCGGTCGCAGCGGCACCTTCGTCCGGCCCAGCGGCAGCTCCTGGCTGCCGGAGCACTCGCTAGGGCTGGCCGGTCATCTCACGGCCACCCGCCTCGACCTGTCCCGCGGCACCCCCGACCCGGCGCTGCTGCCGCGGATCGGCCGGGCTCTGGGCCGCGTCGCGGAGCGCGCTGAGACCGCCAGCTACCATGACGAGCCGGTGATCCCGGAGTTGGCGGAGGTGCTGCGGCAGGCGTGGCCGTACGATTCGCCCGCCATGACGGTCGTGAACGGGGCGATGGACGCCTTCGCCCGCGCCCTGGACGTGATCGTGCGCTTCGGCGACAAGGTCATCGTGGAAGAACCCGGGTTTCCGCCGTTCCTCGACCTGCTCGAGATGGTCGGGGCGACGGTAGTGCCGGTGCAGATGGATTCGCGCGGGGTGCGACCGGACTCGCTCTCTGCCGCGCTGAAGCAGTCGCCGGTAGCGATGCTGATCCAGCCGCGCGCACAGAACCCGACCGGGGTCTCGATGGACGCCGACCGCGCCGAAGAACTGGCGCAGGTGATCCGCACCAGCCGGCACGGCTCGGGCGTCGTCGTGCTCGAGGACGACCACTCGGGCAGCATCACGACGGCCGCCGATGTCAGTCTGGGCACGTGGCTGCCGAGCCAGGTCCTGCATGTCCGGTCCTTCTCGAAGTCGCACGGGCCGGACCTCCGGATGGCGGCGCTCGGCGGACCGACCGAACTGCTGAACCGGCTGATCGCCCGGCGCATGGTCGGGCCGGGCTGGACCAGCCGGATGCTGCAGCACATCCTGAACGAGCTGCTGACCGACCCGGTTTCGGTGGCGGAGGTGGAACTGGCGCGGCGGACATACCGGGAGCGCCAGGAGCGGCTCGCGGCGGCACTGAGCCGACACGGCCAGCCGGCACTGCCCGGGGACGGCGTGAACACCTGGATTCGAGTCGCCGACGAGCGCATCGCCCTGGTGCAGCTGGCGGCATCCGGCATCCGGGTGGCCGGCGGTACACCGTTCTTCACCGCGCCGCACGAGGACGCCCAGTTCCTGCGGGTCACGGTCGGCCACATCCGTGACGAGGCGGAGGAGGTCGGCGCCGCCCTCGCCGCTGTCGCCGTGCCGCCCCCGTCCGCCGCCTGAGCCGCCGCCGCCTCCCGGCCACGCCATGCTCCGTTTTGCGACCCATGCGGGGTCGCGCACCGGGGCATGGGTCGCAAAAGGGCGCGGGGCGGCCGGGCAGCGCGGCCGGCGGCAGGCAGCGGGCAGCGGCGGCTCAGGCGGGCGGCAGCGGCAGCGGCAGCGGCAGCGGCAGCGGGGATACCCTGATCCCATGCGGATCACGGTGCTTGCAGGCGGGGTCGGCGGGGCCCGGTTCCTGCGCGGGGTGCGGGCGGAGGCCGCCACGCGCTGGCCCGACCGCTCCGGCGGCACCACGGCCCGGATCGACGCGATCGTCAACACCGGCGACGACCTCTGGCTGGCGGGCCTGAGGATCACGCCGGACCTGGACTCGATCATGTACACGCTGGCCGGCCAGAACGACGAGCAGCGCGGCTGGGGACGCCTCGGCGAGACCGAGCGGATCAGCGCCGAGTTGGCCGCCTGGGGGGTCGGCTGGCCGTGGTTCACGCTCGGCGACCTGGACATCGCCGCCCACATCGCGCGCACCAGCTGGCTGCGCGACGGGGTGCCGCTCAGCCGAGTGGTGCAGCGCCTCAGCGCCCGCTGGCCGCTGGGGGTGCGCCTGCTGCCGATGAGCGACCAGGAGGTCGAGACCTGGGTGCACGTGACCGACCCCGGCACGGGAGCAGGGCGCGCCATGCACTTCCAGGAGTGGTGGACTCGGCACCGCGCGAGCCTGCCCGCGCTGCGTTTCGAACAGCGTGGGCTGGAAACGGCGCTGCCGGCGCCCGGCGTGCTTGAAGCGATCCGGGACGCCGACATCGTGCTGATCGCCCCGTCGAACCCCGTCGTCTCGATCGGCACGATCCTCGGGGTTCCGGGCGTGCGCGCAGCGCTCGCCCGGACATCCGCGAGTGTCGTCGGCGTCTCCCCCGTGATCGCCGGCGCCGTCGTGCGAGGCATGGCCGACGCGTGCCTGAGCGCGATCGGGGTCGCGACGAGTGCTGCGGCGGTCGGTCGGCACTACGGCGCACGGCGCGCCGGCGGGCTGCTCGATTCGTGGCTGGTCGACGAGGCGGATGCGCCGGCGGTCACCGAACTGGCCGGGATCGGTCTGCGGGCGATCGCGCGGCCGCTCTGGATGCGCGACCTGCCGAGCAGCGCGGCCCTGGCCGGCGCCGCCATCGACGCCGCCGGCCAAGCCGCGGATTGAGCAGGGCGTCCGGGGGTGAGTCGGAATCGAGGGCCGGGGCGGGTGTAGCATCGGGGCAACCTTTGATCACGCCTCGGTTTGGGCGCGTCTTCCCGCAGGACCTATCTGCGGCTCCCGCCAGTTCTCACCGAGGAACGCCATGACCGATTCCGGATACATCCCGACAGCCTCCGCGCTCAGCCGCGCGCTCAAGCGCGCCGAGAGCGGCGTCACGATCGACCCGACCGAGGCCGAGACCCTGCTGCACGCGCGCGGCGCGGATCTGGACCGCCTGCTCGCGGTCGCCGGCCGCATCCGCGACGCGGGTCTTGCGGCCGCCGGCCGGCCCGGCGTGATCACCTACTCGCGCAAGGTGTTCATCCCGCTGACGCACCTGTGCCGGGACCGCTGCCACTACTGCATCTTCGCGCAGACTCCCGGCAAGCTCGCGCTCGCGGGCAAGGCCCCCTACCTCTCCCCCGACGAGATCCTGGACATCGCCCGCCGGGGCGCAGACCTCGGCTGCAAGGAGGCCCTGTTCACCTTGGGCGACCGACCGGAGGACCGCTGGCCGGCCGCCCGGGAGTGGCTGGATGCGCACGGTTACGACTCCACGATCGACTACCTGCGGGCGATGTCGATCCGGGTGCTGGAGGAGACCGGGCTGCTGCCGCACCTGAACCCCGGTGTGATGACCTGGGACGAACTGCAGCGCCTGAAGCCGGTGGCGCCCTCGATGGGAATGATGCTGGAGACCACGTCCACACGGCTCTGGACCGAGAAGGGCCAGGCGCACTTCGGCTCCCCCGACAAGGACCCCGCGCTGCGGTTGCGGGTCATCGAGGATGCCGGCCGCAGCGCCATTCCGTTCACCACGGGCCTGCTGATCGGCATCGGCGAGACTCTCGCGGAGCGCGTCGACGGTATGTTCGCGCTGCGGGCTGCGGCCCGCCGCCACGGCCACATCCAGGAGGTGATCATCCAGAACTTCCGGGCGAAAGATGCCACCGCGATGATGAAAGCCGAAGACTTGCCGCTTTCGGAATATATCGCGGCGGTCGCGGTCGCCCGGGTCGTGCTCGGGCCGAAAATGAGGCTGCAGGCGCCGCCGAACCTCACCGATGCCGAGGAACTGGCCATGCTGGTGCGCGCCGGCATCGACGACTGGGGCGGAGTCAGTCCGCTGACCCCGGATCACGTCAACCCCGAGCGGCCGTGGCCGCACATCGGCGACCTCGCCCGGCGCACCGCCGACGCCGGCTACGCGCTGCGCGAGCGCCTGACCGCGCACCCGCACTACATCCGGGCCGGCGAGCCGTGGATCGACCCCCGGGTGCTGCCGCACGTGCACGCGCTCGCGGACTCCGATGGCCTCGCCGACGAGGGCGCGCTCCCGACAGGCCGCCCCTGGCAGGAACCCGACCCCGACTGGGTCGGGCACGCCAGCGGGCGGGTCAACCTGCACGTCGAGATCGACACCGAGGGGCGCGCGGCTGACCGCCGCGGCGACTTCGACGCCGTCTACGGCGACTGGTCAGAGCTGGCCGATCAGGTCGCCGAGATGCAGACCGGCGCCGGCTACCGCCCGCTCCCCCGACGCGCCGGCGACCCCGCCGTGCACTCAGCCCTGGCACACGCCGAAACCGACCCGGCGGGCCTCAGCGACGCCGAGTACCTCACCCTGCTTGGCGCCGAGGACGCTGACCTCGACGCCCTCGCGGACCTGGCCGACCGGGTGCGCCGCGACACTGTCGGCGACGAGGTCGGCTTCGTCGTCAACCGGAACATCAACTTCACCAACGTCTGCTACACCGGCTGCCGCTTCTGCGCCTTCGCCCAGCGCCGCACGGATGCGGACGCCTTCACGCTCTCGATGCAGCAGGTGGGCGAGCGGGTCGACGAGGCCTGGGCGCTGGGCGCGACTGAGATCTGCATGCAGGGCGGCATCGACCCGGAGCTGCCGGGCAGCGCCTACTTCGACCTCGCCCGCGAGGTCAAGCGCCGCCAACCGGGCATCCACCTGCACGCCTTCAGCCCCATGGAGATCGTCAACGGCGCCAACCGCACGGGACTGAGCTATCGGGACTTCCTGACGGCGGCGAAGGAGGCGGGGCTGGACACCATCCCCGGCACCGCGGCCGAGATCCTCGACGACGAGGTGCGCTGGGTGCTGACCAAGGGCAAGCTGCCGACCAGCGCCTGGATCGAGATCGTCTCGACCGCGCACGCGCTCGGCATCCGCAGCTCCTCGACCATGATGTACGGGCACGTCGACAATCCCGGCCACTGGGTGGGGCACCTGCGCACGCTCGCCCGGATCCAGGACCAGACCGGCGGTTTCACCGAGTTCGTGCTGCTGCCCTTCATCCACACCAACTCGCCCGTGTATCTGGCCGGGATCGCGCGCCCGGGCCCGACTCTGCAGGAGAACCGGGCGGTGCACGCGGTCGCGCGGCTGATGCTGCACGGCCGGATCGACCACGTGCAGACCTCCTGGGTGAAGCTGGGCGACGCGGGAACGCAGCTGATGCTGCAGGGCGGCGCGGACGACCTCGGCGGCACCCTGATGGAGGAGACGATCAGCCGGATGGCCGGCGCCGACAACGGCAGCGAGAAGACGATGTCCGAGTTGGAGGCGATGACCCGCGCCATCGGCCGCGTCCCGTATCAGCGCACCACCACCTACGGCCGCCCCCCGGCCGAGCGCCGCGCCGTCGCCCGCGCCCACGCCACCACCGGCCTCACCCGCACCCCCCGCCTCCTCCCCCTCCTCCCCTCCCCCACCTGAGTTGCGGACTTTCGTCCCAAAACGAGCCGATCTTGGGCTGTTAAACCCCTAAAGTCCGCAACTCAGGTGGACGCGAGGGCGGCGGCGGTGTGGCGGCCGAGACCGAGGGTCGCGGCAGTGCGCAGCTGCGGCAGGGTGTCGACGTCGTGCCGCAGGGTCGAGTCCGCGGGGATGTCCAGCGCGACATGACCGGCGGCGCGGTGCAGCCCGAACGACCCCGCACCGAAGCGTGGCGCAGCGGTCGCTCCCGCCCGAGCCGTGATCATCGTGCTCCCGGCGCCCTCCGCGTCAGCGACCACGCCAAGAGCAACGGACTCGGCCGCGAGCAGGGCCGCATCCAGATCGGCTGGCCGCAGCGCCGGCAGGTCGCCGAGCAGCACCGCCCGGTCGACGTCCCCGGCACGATCCAGCCCGAGCAGCACCGCTGCGGTCAACCCGCCGACGCCGTGCTCGGCAAGCACCTCCACGCCTGACCAGCTCGACAGCCGGGCCGGTCCAGCCGCAGCCGGGCCGGCCAGCGCAGCGGCCAGCGGCGCATCGGCCGTCACGACGATCACCCGCCGCACCCGGGTCGCGGCCGCGGCGGCGGCGATCGTGTCCAGCGCGATCGCCCGGACCACCGGGGTGGGCACGCCGAGCCTCGACTTGCCCACCCCGGCCGGTTTCACCGGGATCACGACGGTCCAGCCGCCAGCAGAGGCCGGGCCGCCAGCGGCCGGATCAGCCAATCAAACCCTTCGCAACCAGCCAGTCCTTCGCCGCAGTCTTGGCGTCAGCCTTCTCCGCGCCGGACACCCTGACGTTCAACTCGAGCAGGTCCCGCGTGGTCAGCTGGGCGGAGATCTTGTTCAACACGGCGACGGCGTCCGCGCCGACTCTGTCCGTCACGATCAGCGGCAGCACGTTCTGGGCGGGGAACATCCCCTTCGGATCCGCCAGGGTGACCAGATCGTTGTCAATGATGGAGGCGGTGGTGCTGTAGATGTTGGCCACCAGTGCCGTGCCATCCAGCAACGCCGCCAGCGTCGCCGGTCCGCCGTAGTCGCCGATCGGGATGACGGTCACGTTCGTGACACCGTAGATGCTCGCCAGGCCCGCCGACCCGAAAGGTCGCTCGGCGAACTCCGGGTTCGCAGCGATCGTGATCTCACCGTCCACCTTGGTCAGATCGCCGATCGTCACCAGACCGTACTGCGCGGCGGTGGCCGCCGTCACGTTCAGTGAATCCGTGTCCTGCGCCTCGGACTGGTCCAGCACCGAGAGCTCGGCCGGCAGCGCATCGGGGAGCGCAGCGAGCACCTCCGCACTGTTCACTGCCCCCGTCTCGGCATCGAAGTAGGTCAGCAGTCCTCCGGAGTACTCCGGCAGCAGGTCGATCGAGCCGTCCAGCAGCGCCGGGATGTAGGTCTCGCGGCTGCCGATGTTGAGGTTGTACTCGACGGCGATGCCCGCGTCCTCCAGGGCCTGTCCGTAGATGTAGGCGATGATCTCGTTCTCGGAGAACGCCTGCGAGCCGATGCTGATCGCGGCGGAGGCGTCCGGACCCTCCGAAGTGCTGGGGGCGCACCCGGCCAGAACCAGTCCTGCCGCGGTTGTCACCGCCATAGCGACGATCATTTTTCTAGCGGATCGGGGCATGGGTGCTTCCTTTCGTCACTGAACGTTACTTGACCCTAACTGCACCGACGGACACGATGTTCCCGGATTTCCAACTATTCCGGAGACCCGGCGAAACAAGCCGCCGCTGCACCAGCGCGAAAATGCCGTCGCTGGTCAGCGCGAGCGCGATCACCAGCAACGAGCCCGCGACCACCCGGGCGTAGTCGTTGACGGCGAGCCCGTCGAGCAGGTACCGGCCGAGTCCGCCGAGTGCCACATAGGCGGCGACGGTGGCCGTCGCGATCACCTGCAGTGTCGCAGCGCGCAGACCACCCAGCAGGATCGGCAGGGACAGTGGCACCTCCACCCGGGTGAGCAGCTGCCATTCGGTGAAGCCGATGGCCCGGGCGGCATCGACCAGCACCGGGTCCACCGATTCGATGCCCGAGTAGATCGCTGCCAGTAACGGCGGCACCGCCAGCACCACCAGCGCGATGATCGGCGGGGTCAGACCGATGCCGATCATCAGCACCACGAGCGTCAGCAGGCCGAGGGTGGGCAGCGCGCGTGCGGCATTGCTGAGCAGCAGCACCACCGACTTGCCTCGACCGGTGTGCCCCACCGCGAGTCCGATCGGCACGGCGATCGCGCCGGCGATCAGGATCGTGACGACCGTGTAGAACATGTGCTCCCCCAGCCGCGTGGGCACGCCGCTGGGGCCGGCCCAGTGGGCCGGGTCGGCCAGCCACGCGAACGCCTCCTGGAAAGCGTTCATGCCGCCGCCAGCGCTCGGTCGCGGCGAGGCACACCGATCGGTCGGAGAGTCCTGCGCCACGGCATGCTCAGCCTGCCAAGGCCGGCCAGGGTCAGGTCGAAGACCAGCGCCAGCAGGACGATGGCGACCATGCCGACCAGGATCTGCTCGGGATAATTGCGCTGGAAACCGTCGGTGAAGAGGTGGCCAAGGCCGCCACTGCCGATCAGGGCGCCGACGCTGACCAGACTGACCGTCGAGACCGAGACCACCCGGATGCCGGCCAGCAGCACCGGGCCGGACAGCGGCAGCTCCACGCGCAGGAAACGCTGCCAGGCGGTGGTGCCCATCGCCGTGGCGGCATCGAGAACCTGCGGGTCGACGGCGCCGAAGGCGTCAGCCGCTGAACGGACCATGATCGCGACGGCATATATCATCAGGGCGACCACCACATTGGCCTCGTCGAGCACCCGGGTGCCGAGGATCGCGGGCAGGGTCACGAAGAGTGCGAGCGAGGGGATCGTGTAGGCGACGTTGCCGACACTGAGCAGGAAGCCCCGCATCGCATTGTTCTTGGCCGCTAACCAGCCCAGTGGGACGCTGATCACGAAACCCGCGATGATGGGGATCCCGGCGAGCCGAGCATGCTCCAGCGTCAGATCGCCCAGTACTGCCCAGTTGTTCTGCAGCCAGGCCAGCATCAGCCGCTCGTCCCTGCACCCGGCGCACCGGTGGCGCCACCCGCACTGCCGCCACCGCCGCGCAATTCGCGCTCGCCGCGGTTCGAGCCCACGAAGTCGGCGACGAACGCACTGGCCGGATGGTTGACCAGCTCGGCGGGCGTGCCGATCTGGGCGACCATGCCCTCGCCCCGGAGCAGCACCACCTGCTCCCCCAATAGCATCGCCTCGTCGATGTCGTGCGTCACGAAGACGATCGTCTTGTCCAGCTCATTCTGCAAGTGCAGCAACTCCTGCTGCAGATCGCGGCGCACCAGCGGGTCGACGGCCCCGAAGGGCTCGTCCATCAGCAGGATATTGGGGTCAGCCGCCAGCGCGCGCGCCACGCCCACCCGCTGCTGCTGCCCGCCGGAGAGCTGCGCGGGGTAGCGCTGCGCCAGGCTCGGGTCCAGGCCGACCCGCTCCAGCACCGCCATGGCATCCTCGCGTGCCCGCCGCCTCGGCGTTCCCAGCAGCATCGGCACGGTCGCGACGTTGTCGATCACCGTCCGGTGCGGCATCAGGCCGGCCGCCTGCAGAACGTAGCCGATGCCGCGGCGCAGCGTCACGGGGTTCATGGTGGCGACGTCGACGTCGTCGATGAGCACGGAACCCGAGGTGGGCACCACCATCCGGTTGATCATCCGCAATAAGGTGGTCTTGCCGGACCCGGAGGAACCGAGGAAGACTGTGAACTGGTGCGAGGGGATCGTCAGACTGAAGTCGGTGACGGCGAGCTCGCCGCCCGGGTATCGCATGCTGACGTTCCGGAACTCGATTCCCACGCTGCCCTCCTCGTGTGGCGGCGACCACCGACAACCGCAAACAGCGTAACCCGAAACGCCCGAAACGCAGGGAGTCGATCCTCGTGAGCACACCTGAATACGACCTGATCGTGATCGGCGCGGGTCCGGTCGGTGAAAACGTGGCCGACCGCGCCCGCGCGGGTGGCCTCACCGTCGCCATCGTCGAGAGCGAGTTGATCGGCGGCGAGTGCTCCTACTGGGCCTGCGTGCCGTCCAAGGCACTGCTGCGCGCGGGCGCGGCGCTTCGGGCGGCGGAGGCCGTGCCCGCGGCCGCGGCGGCGATCACCGGGCGAGTGAGTCCCGCCGAGCTGCTTGCGGGCCGCAACCGAAGTGTCGGTGACTGGGACGACGCCGACCAGGTGAAATGGCTGCAGTCAGTCGGTGTCGACCTGTTTCGCGGCCACGGCGAACTCACCGGAGTGCGGCAGGTTCAGGTGGTCGCGGAGGACGGCACGATGACCGACCTCGGTGCCCGGCACGCCGTCGCGGTCGCTACTGGCAGCGCTGCCCTGCTGCCGGACATCCCGGGGCTCGCGGACTCGTCACCGTGGACCAGCCGCGAGGCCGCCAGTGCGCAGAGCGTGCCGGAGCACTTGGTGATCCTCGGTGGTGGGGTCGTCGCTGCGGAGATGGCCACCGCGTACCTCGACCTCGGCGCGCAGGTGACGCTGATCGCGCGCAGCGGACTGCTCGGCAACGTGGAGCCCTTCGCCGGCGAGGCCGTCGCCGCGGCCCTGCGCGAGCGGGGGGCGACGATTCTGACCGGTATGGGCGTGTCAGCGGTTCGCCGGGATCCCCACGCGGGCGTCGATGGCGTTGTGGCGACGGGACCGCACCACGCGGCGCACCCGGGTCCCGTCACCGTCACCCTCAGCGACGGCAGCACGGTGACGGGCACCGAGGTGCTGGTCGCCGCCGGCCGCCTGCCGCGCACCATGGACCTGGGCCTTGGCAGCATCGGCCTGACCGACGGCGACTGGTTGGACGTCGACGACAACCTGCGGGTCGCCGGCCACGACTGGCTCTATGCGGTGGGGGACGTCAACCACCGGGTGCTGCTGACGCATCAGGGCAAGTACCAGGCGCGCGCGGCGGGCGACCTGATCGCGGCCGCAGCGACCGGCGCGCAGCTGGACACAGGACCGTGGGGAAGGCATTCGGCGACCGCTGACGGTCGGGCGGTGCCGCAGGTGGTATTCACGGATCCGGAGGTGGCCGCGGTCGGACTGACCGCCCGGGCCGCCGACGAGGCCGGATACCGCACCCGCGTGGTCGACTACAACCTCGGCCGGGTGCAAGGCGCCGTGCTGCACGCTGAAGGCTACACGGGCCGGGCCCGGATGGTCGTTGATGAGGATCGCAGCGTCGTGCTGGGGATGACGGTGGTTGGCGCCGATGTCGCCGAACTGGCGCACGCGGCCACGATCGCGATCGTCGGTGAAGTGCCGATCAGTCGACTCTGGCACGCCGTACCGTCGTTCCCCACCATGAGCGAGGTCTGGCTGCGGCTGCTGGAGGCCTACGGCCGCGACTCCGCCTGATCTCCCCGCTCCGCCCCCCCTACCTGAGTTGCGGACTTTCGTTCCAAAAAACCTCGATAATAGCCCGCCCGACCCCGAAAGTCCGCAACTCAGGTGGGGAGGTGTGCGGGAGGGAGTTAGGGGGCGGGCTCGTCGGCCTCCTGGTAGCCCTCCGCGAAGCCGGTGCGGTAACCCTCGGCGTAGGCCTCCTCGCTGCCCAGTCGGAACATGTCCTGCTCGGCGGGCCGCACCAGGGAGCGGGCTCCGGGAGCATCCTCCCGCAGTAGCTGCCCGAGCCCGCGGACGATCGCCACCGGGCGGCCCGCCGTCTTGCCCTTGACCAGATCCGCCGCCGCCGCGATCTCGTCCGCTACCGCGATCGCGGTCACGTCCATGCGGCGGCCGTGGCTGTCGATGGATCCGCGCAGGTCTTCCAGCACCACCAGTCCCGCCGCCCCGATCGTGACATCCGTCTGGCCCTCCCGCCACGGCCGACCCAGGGTGTCCGTGATGATCACCCCGAGCTCCACCCCGAAGCGGGCCATGAGTGCGGCGCGCAGCCGCTCCGCCGAGGCATCCGGGTCCACCGGCAGCAGCAGCACGGTGCCCTCCGGTGTGTTGCTGGCGTCCACACCGGCCGCGGCGGCCACGATGCCCAGCCGATTCTCCACGATCCGGGTCAGCCCGCCGGCGTGCTCCCGGGTGGCGACCACCCGCACCGTCTCGTCGGTGATCGCCTGCTCCCGATCGCTCGCGACGATAACGCGCCCCTCCGCCTTGGAGACCGCCTTGCTGGTCACGGCCAGAATGTCGCCGGCCAGGACCCGCCCGGCGATCGCGTCGCCGATGATCACTGCCAGATCGTCACCGGGGACGATCTCGCCGATCCCGTCGGGTGCCCAGATGCTCAGCATGGCCACCCGCTATCGGTGCAGGGCCGGCAGCACGTCGCGGGCGAACACGTCGATCCACTCGCGCTGGTTGCGGCCGACGTTGTGCAGGTACACCTTGTCGAAGCCCAGATCGACGAAGCGCTGGATGTAGGCGCGGTGCACATCGGGATCGGCGGAGATCACCATCCGCCCCTCGAAGTCCTCCGGTCGCACCATCTTCGCCATCTGCTCCAGTTCGAACGGCGAGCGGATGTCTCCCTTGGGGAACTTCATGCCGCCGTTGGGCCACTCGACCATGGCGTTGGCCATCGCCTCCTCGTCGGTCGGCGCCCAGGACAGGTGCAGTTGCAGCACCCGCGGCATCGTCGACGGGTCGCGGCCGACCTCGCGCGCGCCCTCCTCGAACTTGGCGAACAGCCCGGAGATCTTCTCCAGCGGTGCGCCGACTGTGATCAGCCCGTCCACGGTCTTACCGGCTCGCTTGGCGGTGACCGGGCCCGCGGTGGCGACCAGGATCTCCGGTGCCATCTCGGGCATCGTCCAGAGCCTGGTCGACTCGAGCTTGTAGAACTGGCCGGAATGCTTGACGTCTCTGCCGGCGATGGAGGCGGTGAACAGCTTTTTGATGATGTCGATCGCCTCGAACATCCGGTTGATGCGCTCGGGTGCCTCCGGCCAGTACTGGCCGACGATGTGCTCATTCAACGCCTCGCCGCTGCCGAGGCCCAGCCAGTGCCGACCCGGGTACATCGCGCCGAGGGTCGCGGAGGCCTGGGCCACCATCGCGGGGTGCCAGCGGAAGGTCGGCGCGGTCACCCCCGGACCGAAGTCGCCGCTCGTGCGCTCGCCGAGGGCGGCCAGCACGTTCCAGACGAAAGCGCTCTGACCCTGCTGCGGCACCCACGGCTGGAAGTGGTCGGCGGCCATCACGCCGCTGAAGCCGCGCTGTTCGGCGTAGGCGGACAGGGCCACCGCCTCCGTCGGGTGGAACTGCTCGAGCATCGCCGCATAGCCGACCTGGATTTTCGCCATGCCCTCATCCTGCCACCATCGCCCCCGCCCGCACTCGCGCGTTCCGCCCCGTCTCGGCACCGCTCCGGCCCCGCTCCGCCTGCACTCTCGCGGATTAGACTTGAGCGCTGCCGAAGTCACGTCCGAGCGGACCCAGGGCCCGGGCAGGAACCACGGTTGCAGCACCCCTCGACGAAGGATCCGCATACCCCCATGAACCGAGAACCCGCGAGAGCGTCCACCGCAAAGGTCCGCCTGGTCGCCTTCGACCTCGATGACACCCTGGCCCCCTCGAAGACCGCTCTCGATCCCCGGATGAGCGCCCTGCTGGTCGAACTGCTGGAGGTCGCCGAGGTCTGCATCATCTCGGGCGGTCAGGTCGCCCAGTTCCAGAGCCAGGTCATCGATGAGCTGCCGTCGGACGCCGCCGACCGGTTCGGCACCCTGCACCTGATGCCCACCTGCGGCACCCAGTACTACCGCCACGACGGCACCGAGTGGGTGCAGATCTACGCCGAGAACCTCAGCGACCAGCAGAAGCGGGCCGCCCTGGCCGCGGTCGAGCATGAGGCGCGGCGGCTTGGCCTCTGGGAGACGGCGACCTGGGGACCGATCCTGGAGGACCGCGGCTCGCAGATCACCTTCTCGGCGCTGGGTCAGCAGGCGCCGGTCGCAGCCAAGAGCGCCTGGGACCCGACCGGCGAGAAGAAGAACAGTCTGCGCGAGGCCGTGCAGGCACTGCTGCCGGATCTGGAGGTGCGCTCGGGCGGGTCGACGTCGGTGGACATCACCCGCAAGGGCATCGACAAGGCATACGGCATGGCCCGCCTGGCGGAGCAGACCGGGATCGCCCTGGACCAGATGCTCTTCGTCGGCGACCGCCTCGACCCCGACGGCAACGACTACCCGGTGCTTGCCCTCGGCGTCGCCTGCCAGTCGGTCACGAGCTGGCAGGACACCGCCGACTTCGTCACCACCCTGATCCCCACCCTGCGCACTCCCCCTCTGCCCACCACCTGAGTTGCGGACTTTCGTCCCAAAATCAGCCCAGAACCCGCCCCGGAACCCCTAAAGTCCGCAACTCAGGTGAGGGGTGGGGGGGTTACTGGAGGAAGCGGGCTACGGCGGGGGGGACGTAGGGGCCGATGTCACCGCCGAGGGAGGCGACCTGACGCACCAGCGAGCTGGAGACGAGGGCGTGCGCCGGATTGGGCAGCAGGAAGACCGTCTCGACCCGCGCCAGGTCCCGGTTCACGATCGCCATCGGCGTCTCGTACGCGACGTCGACCTGCGAACGGATGCCCTTGACCAGCACGCTGGCGCCGACCTCGGTGCAGTAATCCACCAGCAGTCCGGCCTGCCACGGTCGCACCAGAAAACGCCCCTCGGTATGCGCCTCCTCGAGTGACTGCTCGATCAGGGTGATCCGCTGGACGATCTCCAGTCGCGCCCGCTTGGCGGGATTGTGGACCACCACGACGTGCACCTCGTCGAACAGCCGTGCTGCCCGCTCGATCACATCCATGTGGCCCAGCGTGATCGGATCGAAGGATCCGGGAACGACGGCGATCGTGCTCATGCCTACAGGTTACATGCCCGGCACGGTCAATTACCCAGTGTGAATATTCCGGAAGAGGCGCGCCGCCGACCACAGCCCCCGGAATCGCCCCGCCGGCCCCACCCCGGGACCGCCCCGCACCCAACCGGGGTCCGCCACGGTCCCACCCGCGCGCTCAGCCCTTGACCAGAAAGTCACGGGCCGACTCGTCCAGACGCCTCGCGATCGCGGCGCGCAGCGCCGGATGCTCCGCCAGGCTCGGGTCCGCGGCCACGATTCGCCGGGCCATCTGCGCAGCGGTGACGATGGTGTCCACATCATCGATGACACTGAGCAGCTTGAGCGACGACCTGAACCCGGACTGCGAACTGCCGAGCACGTCGCCCTCGTGCCGCAGTTCCAGATCGGCCTGCGCCAGCGCGAAGCCGTCGAGGGTCGACGCCACCGCCTCGACGCGCTGCCGGGCGATGCTGTCGGCCGCCGCCCCGGTCACCAGCAGCGCCAGCCCCGGCACCGAGCCGCGGCCGACCCGACCGCGCAGTTGGTGCAGCTGACTGATGCCGAACCGGTCGGCATCCAGAACCACCATCATGGAGGCGTTGGGCACGTCCACCCCCACCTCGATGACCGTCGTGGCGACAAGCACATCGATCTCGCCGGCGGCAAAACCGGTCATCACGCGATCCTTCTCCTCGGAGGACATCCGGCCGTGCAGAGCCTGGATCCGCATCCCCGCCAAGAGAGGGTGCGCCTGCAGCTCGGCGAGAGTGCCACTGACCGTAGCGAGCGGTGCGGTCGCCACGCCGAGGCCGTCCGGCCGGGCCGCCGGGAGCCCATCGGCGCCCGGCTCGGTCGCCTCCTCGGGCAGAAGTCCGGTGCCGGACGCCGCACCCACCACCGCCGGCTCGATCGCCGGACACACCACGAACACCTGGCGGCCCTTGGCCACCTCCTCGGCCACCCGCTCCCACACCCGGGCCATCCAGCCGGGCCGGTCGGCCACCGGCACCACGAACGTCTCGATGCCCTGCCGCCCCGCCGGCAACTGCCGGATCGTAGACACATCCAGATCGCCGAACACCGTCATCGCGACCGTGCGCGGGATCGGCGTGGCCGTCAGCACCAGCACGTGCGGGGCCTCGCCCTTCTGCCGCAGCGCCTCCCGCTGGTCCACGCCGAACCGGTGCTGCTCGTCGACCACGATCAGCCCCAGATCGAAGAACTCGACCCGCTCGCTCATCAGCGCATGCGTGCCGACCACGATCCGGGCCTGGCCGGATACCACCCGCAGCAGCGCCCGCCGGCGTTCGGCGGCGGTCAGCCCGCCGGTCAGCACGGTCGGCATCAGTTGCGCCGAAAGATCGGGTCCGAGCATCGCCGCGACGGAGCGCAGGTGCTGCGCCGCCAGCACCTCAGTCGGCGCCAGCAGAGCCGCCTGCCCGCCGCCGTCGATCACCTGCAGCATCGCGCGCAGCGCGACCAGGGTCTTGCCGGAGCCCACTTCACCCTGGATCAGCCGGTTCATCGGCGCCGTGTCCGCCAGTTCCGCCATGATCTCGGCGCCGACCGCGCGCTGATCCCCGGTCAGCGTGAAGGACGTGCCGGCGTCGAATCGCTCCAGCGCACCGCCGGGCACCGCGGGCCGCGCCACGCCCGCCTGTGCCCGGCGCTCCGCGCGTTGCTGGGCGAGCGCGACCTGCAGCACCAGAGCCTCCTGGAAGCGGAGGCTCTCCCGCGCCGCCACCCAGTCGTCCTGCACCTGGGGTCTGTGGATCTTCTCCAAAGCCTCCCGGAACCCCATCAGGCCGGTACCCAGCCCGGCCAGCGGATCGGCCAGCACGTCGTCACCCGCGCCCGCACCCACGCCTTCGACACCCTCAACCGGACCCAAGCTGCCCAGCGCCAACTCCACGGTCTGCTGGATGGCCCAGCTGGTCAGGGTGGCCGTGGCCGGGTAGACAGGGATCGGCTGCTCCGCCCACTCCTTGGCGGCCGACTCCGGGTCAAGGCCCGCGGCCGCCGCCTCTTCTGCGTCGAAGAGCAGGTACGTGGGATGCGCCAACTGCTTGACGTGGTTGAAGGTGCTGACCTTGCCCGAGAACATCCCGCGCAGGCCGGGTCGCAGCTTGTCGGCGCGCCACGCCTGGTTGAAGAACGTCAGGTTGAGTCGGCCGACGCCGTCGGTGATGACCACGTCGAGGATGTCACCCTTGCGTGCCTTCATCCGCCGCACCGTGGCGGAACGGATTTCGGCAACGATCGTCACGTCCTCACCGTCGGGCAGTGCCGCGATCGCGGTCAGTTCGCCACGGCGGGTGTAGCGGCGCGGGTAGTGCGCCAGCAGGTCACCGACCGTGACAATCCCGAAGGCGCGACTGAACACGCCTGCGGTGCGCCCGCCCACCACGTTCTGCAGCTTCTGGTCCAGCGGCGAGGGCATGCCTCCATGTTAGGACCCGCCCCCGATCCCGGCCCGGCCGCACCACTCTGGGTGCGGGCGTCAGCGTTCGTGACATTCGCCTCGTGACGCGATTTCCTACCTCGGTTCAAGTTCCGGGGGATACGCTGGAGGTATCCGCGAAGCCAAAGGAGGCGCCCGTATGTCCGAGCCCAGTCAGGTCAGCAGTGACAGCCAGAGCGCACCGGCGGTGACCTCGCACCCGGTGTCGTTCGATTGCGGCGAGGTGGTGCTGCGCGGCGACCAGTGGGTGGGCCCCGACCCGGGACGGCACGTGCTGTTCCTGCACGGCGGCGGGCAGACCCGGCACTCGTGGGGCCGCTCCGCCCAGCGGATGGCCGAGCAGGGCTGGACCGCGACCGCGGTCGACCTGCGCGGGCACGGCGATAGCGACTGGTCGCCCGAGGGCCACTACGCGGTCACCGAGAACGCCCGCGACATCACCTCGATCATCGATCAGCTGGGCGCGCGACCCGCCCTGGTCGGCGCGTCCCTGGGCGGTCTGACCTCGCTGACCGTGCAGGGCTTGGACCCCGAGGCGGCGCGCGGCCTGGTGCTGGTGGACATCATCCCGCGGCCGGCGACGGTCGGGGTGGGCCGAATCCGCGACTTCATGACCCGCCACTTGGGCGGCTTCGACAACTTGGACCAGGTGGCAGACGCGATCGCCGAGTACACCGGCAGGCCGCGCAAGACCGACCTCTCAGGGCTGGGCAAGAACGTGCGGCTGCGCGAAGACGGCCGCTACTACTGGCACTGGGACCCGCGGCTGATCTCCCGCCAGCGCGACGTGGACACCCGGCCGCCGCAGGACCCGGATGCCCTGCTGAAGCTGGCCGCCACCATCACCGTACCCGTGCTGATCGTGCGCGGCGGTAAGTCCGACGTGATGACCGACGAGGGCGTCGCCGAGCTGCAGGCGGTGCTGCCACACAGCGAGCTGGTCGTCGTGCCCAAGGCCGGGCATATGGTCGCCGGCGACGACAACGACATCTTCAGCGCCGCCATCAGCGACTTCCTGAACCGCCTGGACTGAGCAGCCCCGGTCCGGGACGACGGTCCGCGGCGCCCCAGAACACCACTCCTCTACCGCTGGCGACCCCGCGCGAGCGGCACCACGACGGCGCGCGGACGTGGCAGCCGGCCTGGCTGCTGGCAGGATGCTGCCAGCCGGTGACAATAGGGAAGTGATCGCGTTGACCGAGCCGCAGGTGTGGACCCTGATCGCGGTGTTCGCGACCATCATGGTTGGCACGCGGACCCTGCTGGATCACCGGGGTGCGATCCCAGATCGGCAGCCTGCGCACCGAGCTGAAAGCCGACATCGGCGGCCTGCGCGGCGAGATGAACGCCCGGTTCGAGCGGGTGGACGCTCAGTTCGCGGCCGTCGACGCCCGGTTCGACGCCCTCACCTCGAAGGTCGACCACCTGGACCGGGACGTGCAGCTGCTGATGAACCGGGAGTTCGGCGAGAACCGCGGCTGAGCCGGGCACCGATCAGCCGGCGGCGCGCCCCTCGGTCAGGAGCACGATCTGCGCGCTCGGGGTACGTTCGGCGATCGTGAGGATACCCACCGTTCCCGGCAGGTCCGTGCGCAGGTGCGAGGTGGTCGGGCTGCCGGGGTTGATCATCAGCACGCCGTCGCGTTCCTCGATCGTCTCGAAATGGGTGTCGCCGACCACGATCACATCCGGTGGGTTCGCCAGAGCGTAACGATCCCTCATGAATTCGTGGGGGGCGAGGTGCCACGGCTCATAGACGTGGAAGACGCCGATCGAGATCCCCGCATGCTCCAACTGCTGGTAGGCCTTGAGCCGCGGGTCCGGCGGCAGGTGGGTGTCATTGTTGCCGATCGCGGCAATGACCGGCGCGATGGTCTCCAACCAGTCGAGCACGGGGAAGGTCACGATGTCCCCGGCATGCAGAATCAGGTCCACGCCGGCGAAGATCCGCTCGATGTCGGACTTCACCTGGTTGTCCCAGGGCGGCATGTGCGTGTCGGCGATCAAGCCGATCCGGCTGACCGAACTCACAAAGTGGTCCTGACCCGATCGCTGGCAACCCCGCGGATCCGGCCCTGCCGGATCGCGTCGACCAGATCGCGCTCGTCGGCGATGTCGCCGTCCACGTCGGTGTAGGTGCGGGCGAACTCGCCCGTGCGGTGCGTGTCGCTGCCGCCCGTGGTCGGCAGCATCAGCCGCTCCGCCACCGCGGCGGCCAGTAGATTCTCCGCGTACCGGGTCTCACCGTTCCAGATCTCGATCGCGTGGATGCTGTCCCAGCCCTTCCGACGCAGCGCCAGCGTCACGTCCGCATCCGTGGGAATGTTGGTGGTCATCCGGTAGAAGCGCCGGTAGGGATGGGCCAACACCAGGGCACCGCCGGCATCCGCGCAGGCATCGGCCAGCCGCGGGAAACTCCGCAGCGCGAGGTCGAAGCTCTCCAGTCCGAATGCCAGCACGTGCCCGAGTTCGGTGAACACCTCCACGCCGCGCAGCACCGGGAAGTCGTGTTCCCGGCGCAACTCGAGGATTTCGCCCTGATCCCAGTAAATGTCATGCTCGGTCAGGCACAGTGCGCCCAGACCCGCCTCGCGGGCCTCCCGCACGGCGTCCCCCGGTTCGATGAACGCGTCCTGGCTTCGATTGGTATGGCAGTGCAGGTCGATCAGCACGGCTAACCCCGGTTCAACCCGACCCTCACGCCTTCGCCCGTTTGAACTTGGCCAGGGTCACCTCGGCGGTGACATCGTCGAACCAGACGTGCACGGGCATCTCCATGACCAGATCGTCCGGCTCCACGTCCGTCACCCAGGTCATCACCCGGGGGCCCTCATCGAGCTCGACCACGACGCTGGCGTAGGGGACGTCCTCGATGAAGCCCGGATGCAAGTGCCGGTAGGTGGTCGTCCAGGTGAAGATCTTGCCGCGGCCGGTGGACCGCGCCCACTCGAAGTCCTCCGATCCGCAACCCGCGCAGTACTCGCGGGGGACGTGCCGCCAGCGGCCGCACTCCGTGCAGCGCTGGAAGCGCAGTTCGTGGTCCTTGATGAATCCGTACCAGTCCTTGGTGAACCCGGTCAGTTTCGGCAGGGGCCGGTAGTACGTCTCCACTGCTGCTTCAGTCATGTCGCCCTCTCCTGTCTCAGTTGCTGGTCAGAACGGCCAGCGAGCCGTCGCCGAAGTCGCCCCAGCCGGTGACCACTCCCACCCTGGCCTTCGGCACCTGGCGCTCGCCGGCCTCGCCGCGCAGCTGCCGGGTCGCCTCCACCACATGGTTCATGCCCAGCACGTGCGCCTCGCTCATCAACCCACCGTGCGTGTTCACCGGCAGCTTGCCGCCCAGTTCGATCGTGCCGTTCTGGATGAAGCGCGGGCCATCGCCGCGCTCGCAGAAGCCGGCCTCCTCCAGCTGTTGCAGCACTTCGAAGGTGAAGCAGTCGTAGATCTCTGCGAAGTCCGCATCCTCCGGGCCGATGCCGGCCATCTCGTAGGCCACCGGTGCCGCGTTGGTCAGGCCGATGTGGAACAGGTCCTCGCGGTTGATGATGTCGTCCGCCGGGTAGGGGTGCCCCTCGGCGATGCCGCTGATCAGCACCGGCTTGTGGCCGGTGCGCTTCTGCAACTCCCTGGCCCGATCCGCGGTGGTCACGACCACGGCGGAGGCGCCGTCCGTCTCCAGGCAGCAGTCCAGCAACCGGTACGGCTGGGCGATCCAGGGCGAGTTCTTGTAGTCGTTCAGGGTCATCGGGCGGCCGCGCATGAAGGCCTTCTCGTTCAGCTGGGCGTGCTTGCGAGCGCTGACCGCGATCGCGCCCAGCGCCTCCTGCTCCCAGTCGTAGACGTACATGTGCCGGCGGGCGATTATCGAGTACCACTGCGGGGGCGCGATCACGCCGAACGGCACGTAATAGTTGTTCAGGGTGTCCACCATCGGCAGCGCCGCCTGGTCGTCGCCGATCTCCCGCGCCCGGGTGCCCGAGTAGCCGTTCCAGCCGTTCGGGATCACCACGTAGTTCGCGGTGCCGGAGGCGACCGCCATCGCCGCGGTCTGCAGGCTGGCCACAGAGCTGGCGCCGCCCATCTCCACGCGCGCGGCGTAGCGCAGGTTCTCGATGCCGAGGTTGGCAGCGAACTGCTCGGCGGTCAGGCCCATCATCGGGGTCATGAAGCCGTCGATCTCGTTCAGCTCCAGCCCGGCGTCGCGGATCGCGTTGACGCTCGCGGTCATGATCAGCTTCGCGTTCGTCATCCCGGAGCCCTCGCCCCGCACGAACTTGGTCTCGCCCACCCCGACGATGGCCGCCTCATTCTTGAGTGAAATCGTCATTGACCGGACACCTGACCTTTCCTGTAACTCCATCGTTTCAGCACCGTTCCGCCGCTCCCGTCGAGCGGTGCGGCAGCGGCCGTGTGATCCTGCACGATTCCGGGCGACGGAGCTGGGCCCGTCGGGTCGCACGCGGGGCTGGATCACAAGCAGCCCAAGCGACACATTACCGGGCAATGCGGTCGCGACGGCTGCAGGTTCCCGGAAATTTTCCCGGCGTTCGCGGGCAGGACGTCCCAGTGCCGGGTCAGCAGGTACACCCCCGAAGACGGGGCTTTGCCTCGTTGCCCGGCGAGGATAGCGTGTAACTACGCGCGGCAAGCATCGACCTCGGTCAGACGCTCAGCCAGACCCCAGCAACCGGCGCAGCCGGAGCGGATGAAATGGGTGCGCGGAGACTCTGCTCGGGCAGAGACTCGGGTTCCGGAGATTCCATTGGATCGGGTTCAATGAAGTCGACGGAACCCTTTCCGCGTTAAGCCGCATGACGGCCTTGCTGCGTCGACGCATGAAGCCGCGGATCCGTGACTCGAGTCCTCCGCCGTGCCCCGAGGTTCAGTCGCATGTACCGGCGCGGCTAACCTAGATGCCGTGACGAGGATCATCGCGGGAACCGCCGGATCGCGGACGCTCGAAGTGCCGAAGTCCGGAACCAGACCGACCAGCGATCGTGTTCGCGAAGCCATCTTCTCCGGGCTCGAGGCGCGCGGCGTGATCGCGGGCGCCTGTGTTCTTGATCTGTATGCGGGATCGGGGGCGCTGGGTCTGGAGGCGGCCAGTCGCGGTGCCGCGCGCGTGCAACTCGTCGAGAGAGGCAGCGCGGCAGCGGCCGTCTGCCGTCGAAATGCCGGCATCGTCCGCGGTGCCTTCGCGACTCCCGCGGGCACTGCTGGGGCCTCGGGTGCGCCGGGTGCTGCGGGTGCTGCGGGGCCAGACCGGTGCGAGCGGGCCGTTGATCGACGTGGCGCAGGCGACGGTCGGCGCGTTTCTGGCCGGCAGCACCACGAGCTGGGACGTCGTCTTCATCGATCCGCCGTACGAGTTGGACGAGGCGGAGCTCGCGGGCAACCTCCGGGACCTGGTTCCGCATCTATCCGCCGGAGCGACCGTGGTGCTCGAGCGGTCGACGCGGTCTGCCGAACCGGGCTGGCCCGCCGGCCTGCTGCCCGAACGCCGCCGCGCCTACGGCGACACCACCCTCTGGTTCGCCTCCACCCCCACCTGAGTTGCGGACTTTCGGGGGTTCCCGGGCTTTGGTGCGGAAGTCTTGGGACGAAAGTCCGCAACTCACGTGAGAGGGAGACCCGCTGAGGGGCGGGGCCAGGTCAGCCGGTGCGGCCATCCCAGCCGGTGAAGGGGTCCCAGCCGGGACCCTTCACGTACGGCTCGGAGCCGACTCTCACCTCCGTGCCCTCGACCACCCGGCCGATGATGCGGAACGGAGGCGGCACAGCCACCCCTACCGGGAAGGTCGCGAGCAGAACGTGATCCTCACCACCGGTGAGCACCAGGTCGAGGGCTGCGTCACCGACCAACGGATCGATCCCGCGGAGGCGAGCCGCCTCCCGGTCGATCGCGACGGGGTCGAGTTCCATGCCGACTCCGCTGGCCAGGCAGATCCTTCGCGCGTCGAGGATCAGGCCGTCCGACACGTCGAGCATCGCGCTGGCGAGGGCCTGATTGGCCAGTTGTCCCAGGGCGATCTCGGGGCTCGGGGCCAGCTGCGCTTCGATCAGCTCGGGGTGCTCGCGCCGGAGCGACACCGCCAGCTCGACGTCCGGGTTCCGGTATCGACCCACCTCCCCGGACTGACCCTGGCTGAAGAGCAACCACAGGCCCGCCCCAGCAACGCCCAACTGCCCGGAGACGGCAACCGTGTCACCCACCCGCGCCCCGCTGCGCAGCACCGGCGGATGGCCGTCGAGGTCGCCGAATGCGGTCACGACGATCGTCAAAGTGTCCGAGACCGAGAGGTCGCCGCCGACGACACCGCAGCCGGGCGACAGCGCGTGGCAGGCGGCACTCATGCCGGCTGCGAACTCTTCCAGGAACGCCACCGGGGTGTCCAAGGGCGCGGCGATTGCGACCACGATGCCCGTGGGCACCGCTCCCATGGCCGCGATGTCGGACAGGTTGCTGGCGACCGCCTTCGCCCCCAGATCAGAGGCGGTGGACCAGCCCAGTCGAAAGTCCGGGCCGTGCACCATCATGTCCGTCGTCACCACGAACCGCCCGTCCGGGGCGGCGAGTACGGCGGCATCGTCGCCCGGCCCGACAAGCTGCGCTTCGGAAACCGGCAGCAGCGGGAATATTCGCCGAAGCACTGCCAGTTCGCCGGCGCTGCCCAGAGTCTCGGCTGTCATGATGAACACGGTAGCCTGAACAGGATGAGACTATCCACTGGTCCGCATGGGATCCGCGCGATGCGCGGTCTGGTCGTGGTCGCGATTGCCGGGACCGGTCTGGTCGGCTGCACGACGACGGTGGCGCTGCAGAGTGCTGAAGACGCGATCAACCCGCTCTGCGCCGAAGTGATTGTGCGACTCCCGGACACTGTAGGCGAGCTGGCGCAAC
>CAVPES010000014.1:0-31441 GCA_963703545.1 uncultured Actinomycetota bacterium | reverse complement strand
TGTAACCTACTTGACTAGTACGTATTGCTGACATCGCCCCTATCATAGGTCTCGCGAATGTTTTTCGGTCGATGTATTTTAATATCGATCGCTGGCGCGTCATGTCGATGAGCAAGGACTCTGCCCCCGCATCCGCTCTCCCGATGAGACGACGGGAACCTCGACGCCGATCACACGTTCTTAAAACTAGGGCGACGCCGGACGACAGAACGAGGTCACTCGTCATGAGCCTCAAAGGCATAGAAAACCCACACCGCGCGCGCAATTACGCCCCGCTGCCGGTCGTCCTCGCGCGTGGCGAGGGAGCCTATCTCTGGGACGTCGACGGCCGACGCTACATCGATATGATGAGCGCCTATTCGACGGTGAGCCACGGACATGCGCATCCGCGCATCATCGCGACGCTCACGGCTCAGGCGCAGCGTCTCGCGGTCCCCTCGCGCGCCTATTACGACGATCGTCTCGATCCGTTTCTCGAAGAATTGTGTCGGCTGACCGGCCTCGACGTCGCGCTGCCAATGAACACCGGAGCCGAAGCGGTGGAGACCGCCATCAAGGCCGCGCGCCGTTGGGGCCACCGCGTGAAAGGCGTGCAAAATCCCGAGATCATCGTCGCGGCGGGCAATTTTCACGGGCGCACCACGACGATCATCGGCTTCTCGTCCGAACCCGAATATCGCGACGGCTTCGGTCCGTTCACGCCGGGCTTCCGCTCGGCGCCATACGGCGATCTTTCGGCGATGGAAGCCGCGGTGACGGACGACACCGTGGCTGTGCTGGTGGAGCCCATTCAAGGCGAGGCCGGCGTCATCGTGCCGCCGGTCGGTTGGCTCGCCGGCCTGCGTCATCTGTGCGACGAGCGCCGCATTCTGCTGCTGGTCGACGAGGTCCAATCGGGTCTCGGCCGCACGGGAGCGATGTTCGCCTACCAGCACGAAAACATCCTGCCGGACGGCGTGACCTTGGGCAAGGCGCTCGGCGGCGGCGTGCTGCCGGTGTCCGCCTTCGTGGCGCGGCGCGAGGTGATGGATGTGTTCACGCCGGGATCGCATGGCTCGACCTTCGGCGGCAACACGCTCGCGGCGACGGTGGGCTTGGAGGGGCTGCGCATTATCCACGACGAAGGACTGGTGGAACGCAGCCGCACGCTCGGCGAGCATATGCTACGCCGCTTGCGCTCGATCAACAGCCCCGCCCTGAAAGAGGTTCGCGGCCGCGGCCTGTGGGCCGGCGCCGAGATCGAGCCGCGCTTCGCGACCGCCCGCGAAATTTGCGAACGTCTTCTCGACAAAGGCGTGCTGTCCACGGCGACGCATCATACGGTCGTGCGTTTCTCGCCGCCGCTGGTGATCTCCCGCGAGGATCTCGACTGGGCGTTGGACCGCTTCGAGGAGGTGCTGTCCGCTTGCCTCGAGCATGACCCGTCGGGCGACGATCCACTCGTCGGACCATGATTTCGACACGGCGAAGACCTATAGGCGCGAAGGCCCGACGGCCTGCGCCGCCACTGCGCTGCGCCTAGAGCGTTTTCGAGCGAAGTGGGAACCGGTTCGCGTGAAGAAAACGCGACAAAACAGAAGACTCTAGGGCCCAGCTCGCGACGACAGCGGCATCGCCGCCTTATCGAAAGGACGCCATGACCAAGCCTCTCGGCTCATTGTTGGAAGATGCGGACCAGCTCGCGCCCGCCACGTCGAGAGCGCCTGGCGAGTCGCTTGCCGTCGAGGCCGATGCAATCAGCCGGGACCGCAAAGCGGGCCGCCAGCATGTCCTGATGTGCGCGCCGGAGCATTTCGACGTCAGCTACGTCATCAATCCCTGGATGCAGGACCAGATCGGCAAGGCCGTGCAGTCGTTGGCGCGGGAGCAATGGGCCAATCTGCGCCGCCGCCTCGCCAAAGTGGCGGAGATCGCCTTGATCGCGCCGGCGCCCGAGCTGCCCGACATGGTGTTTTCGGCCAACGCCGGCCTGGTGATCGGCAGGACGGCGATTGTCAGCCGCTTCCGCGCCAAGGAGAGACGATTCGAGGAGCCGTTGTTTCGCGCCTGGTTCGAGCGCCAGGGCTTCGACATCGCGCCCTGGCCGGACGACGTGCCGTTCGAGGGCGGCGGCGACGCGCTGCTCGATCGCGGCCAAGCCGTCATCTGGTGCGGCTATGGCATGCGCTCCGGCGCGGCGGCCCCCATCGTCCTCGAACGCGTCTTCGAGCGGCGCACGGTGGCGCTGCGCCTGATCGACCCGCGCTTCTATCATCTCGACACCTGCTTCTGTCCGCTCGAAGGCGGCTGGCTGATGTATTACCCGGCCGCCTTCGACGCGTCGTCGAGAGCGGCGATCAAAGCGCTCATTCCGCAAGAAAAGCGCATCGAGGTCACGGAGGATGACGCGTTGCTGTTTGCCTGCAACGCCGTCGACATCAATGGACGCATCTTCATGAATGACGCGTCCCAATCCCTGCAGAGCCGGTTGCGCGCCGCCGGCTTCACGCCGACGCTCACGCCGCTCTCCGAGTTCCTCAAGGCGGGCGGAGCCGCCAAATGTCTCACGCTGAAACTGATCGAAGTCTAAGCTTCGCGGACCCCTCGCCGCCTATGCAGGCTAGGTTTCAGCATAAGATCGCCATGCATAAGATCGCGGCGCGCCGCGCTCAGGACATCGACGATGACGAGCGGCGGTGCGCGGAGCGAGACTGGTGAGCCTCGAGCAAAGCCTTCAGCGCATCGAAATCCGTGGGCTTGACGAGATAGCGATCGAAGCCGACGGCTTCACATCGCCGCTTGACGTTGTCGCCGTCGGACCCGGTCAGAGCGATCAACAGGACGTCTCGACCCTCGGGCATCGATCGCCTCCACGGCGCCGACCACGGTGGCCCGCTCCTCGACCCAGCGATGGAAGAGCGTGCCCAACTGGGTCTGCCGGAACGGCCGCTGGGGCATGGGTCGCCGCAGTTCGGCGGCGACCCGCCCGGGCTCACCGACGAAGTCCTTGAACCGGGAGGCCGGGATCCGGGTCGGCAGCAGCACCCGTCGGTCAGCGGCGCGGGCCCGGTCCCGCTCCCTCAGCAGCACCTCGACATCGCGCCGCCACGGGCCGAGATCCCCCTCGGGGTCAGCAGCCTCGACCAATCGAGCTGCCCGCTCAACGGCATCGCGGCGCACGCCCAGCGGGTCAGCCGGCCACACCGTCGTCGCGTCCCCGTCCGCGGGGTTCGACTCGTGCTCGCTGGCCTCGGGCAGTGCGGCCAGCAGCGCCGGCTCCTCGGTCAGGCAGGTCAGGAAGATGCTCGGGGAACGCGGCGTCAACTGCTGTGCCCAGAAGGAACCGGACAGCAGCAGTTCATGCCGAGCCCTGGTCACCGCGACGTAGGCCAGTCGGCGCTCCTCCTGCAGGTGCCGGGCCTCGACCTCCCTGGTGAAGAGCACACTGGCCTCATCGAACTCGCTCTGACTCGACACGGCCCGCCAGTTCAGCTGCGGCAGCTGCGCGGCGTCACCCCGATGCGGCCAGGGCAGCTGCCCGAAATAGAGCCAGCCCTTCGGTTGCCTGGTTTTCGCCGGCAACTCGTCCGTCACCATCCGGGGCACCGCCACGATGTCCCACTCCAAGCCCTTGGCGCCATGAATCGTCAGCAGCTGTACCGTGCCCGGTTCCGGGTCGATGGGCGCTGAACTCAGCCTCTCCTTGGCTGCGGCGATCCGGAACCATGTCAAGAGCCCGCTCAGGCTGGGCTCCGGATCGCTCGCCTGATAATCGGAGATCGCCGACTCCAGTTGATCCAGGTTGGCGCGGCCGACCAGTCGCCTCTCGTTGGCGTGCACCTCCACGTCCAACAGCAGTTCCGTGACGACCAGGTTCACCAGTTCCCGCAGATCGAGACCGACCCGACGTCGCAGCCGCGCGAAGAGCTGACCGGCTTCCGCCAGGCGCGCCAATCCGACCGGACTGAAGGCGGCGAGCGCCGGGTGCTCGGGCGCCATCAGCGTGAGTTCATCGAGAGCGTCGACGATCGAGACCCCCTCGTCGCCGGACACCGAGCCGCGGAGGGCGAGCTGCACGGCCGCGTCCAGCTCCACTCCGCCCTGATCACGCCGGTGCCGATCGGCGGCGAAGTCACTCAGAGCCCGAAGATCCCGCGCTCCGATCCGCCAGCGCGAGCCGCTGAGCAGCCGGATCAGCTCGGCGCCGGCGTCGGCACGGTGCAGCACGGTCAGTGCCGCGATCACGTCGGCCACCTCCGGTTCCTCGAGCAGACCGCCGAGCCCGACGACGTGAACGGGGATCCCCCTGCTCCGCAGCGCATCCGCGAACGTGCGCATGTTCCGTCGGTAGTGGAACAGGATCGCCGCCGTCGGGGGCGCACCGCCATCGTCGATGCGCAGTCGCTGCCGAAGCCACTCGGCGACTCGACCGGCCTCCTCGGCAACCGTCTCGGGATAGACGGCCGTGACCGGGCCCGCGGTCGCCGCGGGTGCGGCCGTCAGCGTCACCACCGCCGAACCGGGCGTCTCCGCAAGTGGTGCCGCGATGCGATTGGCCACCGCGAGGATGCCGTGGCCGTTGCGCCAGCTGGTGCTGAGCGAATACCTGTCGGTGGCGGCGAAGGCGGCGTCGAAGCCCCGCATATTGGCTGCGCTGGCACCGCGCCAGCCGTAGATCGACTGGTTGGGATCGCCGACGGCCATCACCGGACTCTCGCCGAAGAGCCGCGCGAGCAGTGTCGTCTGCACCACATTGGTGTCCTGGTACTCGTCGAGCAGCACCCGGCGGTACTGTGTCCGCAGTTGCTCTGCGGCCGCGGGCGACGCCTCGACGATCTGCAGGGCCAGCGCCACCTGCTCCGACATCTCGATGAGCGAGCGCTCGCGCTTGAGGTCGGCGAAGCGGTCGGCGAGGTCGGTCAGCAGCGAGAGGTCAGCCGTCGCCGCCAGGGCGTCCGCCAGAGGTGCGGACAGGGCGTTGCGCTGGCGCGGATTGCCGCTTGGCAGTTCGGCCAGCTCGGCGAAGGCGGCGGCGGTACGGCGGACTTCGGCGCTGTCGGCCACGTTGTCGCTGAGCTGGTGGCTGATGCCGATGACGGCATCCGTGACGGTGTCGACGGAACGGTCGAGGCGAGCCAGGCGCGGATCGTCGGATTCGATGACCACCCGCCGGGCCAGCAGCCACGCGGAGGTCTCGCTGAGCACGGTCGCCTCCGCGTCACGGCCGATCAGCGCGGCGTGCTCCCGGAAGATCTGGGCGGCGAAGGAGTTGTAGGTGCTGATGCTCGGATGATCGAAGGGGTCGCGCTGGGCGAGAGCGGCCGCCCCGCCCAGGCTCGAGCGCTGCAGCTGGGCGAACCGCACTCGCACCCGCTCGGCGAGTTCACCGGCGGCTCTCCGGGTGAATGTCAGACCCAGGATCTGCCCCGGTTCGGCCAGACCGTTGGCCAGCAGCCAGAGCACTCGATACGACATGGTCTCGGTCTTGCCGCTGCCCGCACCGGCGAGGACCAGCGCAGAGCCGCCGGTGTGCTCGATGACGGCCCGCTGCTCGGCGGTCGGCAGGGGCCTGCCGATCGCCCGGGCGATGTCGTCGGCACCGATCATTCGGACACCGCCCCCAGAGTCTGGATGTCCGCCTGCGGAGTCCGACCCCGCTGCGGAGGATTCAGTGGAGCGTGGTAGACAGGTCCCGCCATCGCGACCGCGACCTCGACGACCCGGGCACGGAAGGCGTCGAGCTGCTCGGGCGTCAGGGCCGGCTGCACCGGCGCGGCATAGAGCTTTCCCGCGCGCCGGACGGCGACGAGCACGAGCTTCGCCCCGCCGGACGGGGCACCCTCGGGGACAGAGGGCACGACCCCCTCGGCGAATGCCAGCTGGTAGCTGCTGAGCTGCGGGTGGTCGGCGGCGGCGGCATCCGTCGGCTTCTCCCCCTTGCCGGTCTTGAGGTCGACGATCACGACCGATCCATCGGAATACTGTTCGACCCGGTCGATCGAACCGTTGAGCAGCGCCGGCCCGAGACGCAGGCTGAATCGGCTCTCGGCTCCGAGCAGCGTGGTGCCCGAGGCCCGCGTATCCTGCAGATACTGCGCCAGGGCGTCGACCAGCTCGCGGGCGGAGCGGCGATGGCGTTCCTCGATCCAGGGCGCCTCGAAGCTGAGCTGGGACCAGCGCTCCTCGACCCCGAGCCACAGCTGATCCGGATCCGCCGAGGTGGCCGTCTCCATAACGGCGTGGATGACCGTGCCCAGCCCCGCGGCGAACGAGGCTGAACCGCCGCCGAACTGGTCGACGAACCAGCCGACCGGGGAATCGGCGAAGCCCTGCAGACGCGACGGGGAGACCCGGACGGGGTCATCCGGATCCGTCAGGTCGAATACCGGGGCCGGTGTCGAGACCGGTGCCAATCCATGCCACTGGGCGGGGTCCGCACCGGGAACCTGTTCTGCCGCGAGCCGGGCGAGGGCGTTCACGACCGCAGGCTGCGGCTCGGCGACCGCTGCGCGGCGAAGAGCGCCGACGAGGCCGCGCAGCGTCAGCGCGTGCCCGCCGGCCGGAGCCGAGCCGGATCCCGAATCGCCCGGCTCGACCGGGACGTCGGGGTCGGCGAGCAGCTCGAAGAGAGCGGAGGGCGCCTCGTCATCGTTGACCGTGGCACTGAGCACGAGGGCATGACGCGCCCGCGAGATCGCCAGCGTGAACAGGCGCAGCTCGTCACTGATCACCTGACGGCGGGCGTCCACCCCCTCGGCGCCGCTGATCAGGTCCGCGAACTCCTGGAGTCCGAGCAGGGATCCGCGCACCCTCGGGTTGGGCCAGACCCCGTCCTGCAGTCCCGCGACGACCACGACGTCGAAGTCGAGGCCGACGACGGCATTGGGCGTGCTGATCGTGACGGCGGCATTCTCGGCCCGAGCCGCGAGGCTGTCCTCGGCGATGTCCGCCGAGAGCACCTCGTCGATGAATCGCGCGGCTCGCGGCTCGGTCTGGCGTTCGACGAAACGCTTGGCGGCGGCGAAGAGGGCGACAACGGAATCGAGGTTGCGGTCCGCTTGCGCCGCCGCCGGTCCGCCGCCGTCGGACTGGGCGAGCCACTCCTGAGCGCGCCCCGACCCTGACCAGATCAACCAGAGCACCTCCTCGATCGATGACCCGCTCGCCGCTGCTCGCCGCGCCTCGGCGAGCAGCGCCGCGAAGGCCGCAGCGCGGCGAGCAGCCGCACCGGGAACCGCGGCCAGTCGGGCCGGATCACCGAGGGCGTCGACCAGCAGCTCGCGGCGACCCCGATTGCCGCCGCCGGCGAGTTCCTGGTGGCGCAGCGCGAGCCCCAGCCGCCGCAGTCCGATCATGTCGAGTCCTGCCACCGGTCCGAGCAGCAGCGCGTCGACCGACTCCTGGCTGAGGGCGGAATGCCCGACGACCAGAGCGGCGACCTCGAGCAGTCCGCGGGCGGCGGCGGCCTCACGCAGCGAGCGGCTGGCCAGCGACGTGCGGGTGGGCACGTCGGCCAGCGCAAGCTGGCGGGCGAGTTCATCGGCTCGCCCGCCCGAACGAACGATGACGGCCATCCGCTGCCACGGCACGTCACTGAACAAATGGAATTCCCGCAGCCGCTCGGCGATCGCGACGGCCTCGCGGGCCGGCGTTGGCGCCATGATCGTCCGGACCCCCGCGGCGGCGAACTCCGCGGCGGCGGGCGCGCCGGGGAGGGCGAGGCGCTGTCGACCCGCACCCGCGGTGCCGATGCGCGCGGTCGAGCGCTGCACGAGAGCCCGCAGTTCGGGGCCGTGCCGGTAGCTGGTCGGCAGTATGAACTCCTCGCACTCGGCCAGCGCGAGAGCCTGACCGAATCCACCGACGATCGTCGGTTCACCTCCCCGGTAGGCGGCCGCCGAGGTGTCCGGGTCGCCGAGGCCGATGATCGCGACGCGGGCGTGGGCGAGGGCTGCGAGCAGCAGCGTGGTCGAGGCGGTCGCCTCCTGCAGATCGTCGACCAGCACCAGCCGCAACGGGTCGACCAGCGCACCGCCCGCACCGGCGCGGATCAGCACCGCAGCCTCGGCCGCCAACTCGGCGGCGTCCCGATAATGTTCGCGGTAGGAGTCCAGCGCATGACGATAGCGAACTGTGAAATCGGCCACCGCGCGCCACCCCGGCTGATCGTTCTCGGCAGCCAGGGCGGCGAGCCGCCGGGGCGCCAACCCGGACTCAGTGGCGCGCATCATGAGTTCGCGAAGTTCCGTGCGGAACCGGCGCTGGGAACGGACCGGCCAGTCCAGCTGCGCGGGCCAGAGGCCGTCGTCGCCGTCCTCATGCTGCCCGGCCAGCAGTTCGGCGATGATCGCGTCCTGTTCAGCACCCGTCAGCAGAGTGGGCGACGGCGCATCCCGCCGGGCAGCATGCGCTCGAACGACGTCATAGGCGACCGAGGTGGCGGTACGGGCCCGGGGGCCGGCGCTGGGCAGGTCGAGGCGAAGCGCGAGCCGATCGCGGATCGCAGTCGCCGAAACCCGGTTGGCACTGATCACCAGCACCTGCTCGGGGGCATAGCCACGACCGAGCACCCGGTCCGCCACGAGTTCGATGGCGAGCGTGGTCTTGCCCGTGCCCGGCGCCCCGATCACGACCGCCGATCGACCGTCGGCCAGATCGATCACCTGCCGCTGCACCACGTCGAGCGTCACCGCGACACCGGGCTCCGGCGGGGAGCGGCGGAACCCTGTCGTCGTCACGCCTTTACGCTATCGGCTGACACCGACATCAGGTCCAGGCCCGCGATGTACCGTACTGTTTATCGCAGAACGAAAGGCACATCACGTGGAAATCCGCATCGGCATCGTCAACTCACCCCGCGAACTCGGCTTCGAATCGAGCCAGTCCGCAGCTGACATCGAGAAGGCCGTCGCCGATGCACTGACGACGGGATCTCCGTTCATCAGCCTGAGCGACAGCAAGGGCACCTCCTACCTGGTCCCCACGACTGCACTCGCCTACGTCGAGATCGGCAGCGAGGAGACCCGCCGCGTCGGATTCCTCGCCTGATGGAACTGCTCTTCATCACCGTCGGCGGCGCCATCCTCGGCGCGATCGCCCGCTACACCCTCCCGGGACGGCTCAGCTACGGCTCGGTTCTGCTGCCCGCCGCGGGCGCAGTGCTCGCCACTGTGCTCTGGGTGGCCCTGACCTGGCTCGGCATGGCCTGGGACGGCGGCTGGATCTGGGCGGTCTGCCTCGTCGCAACCGGACTCGCTGTGGCCGGACTCGCCCTCTGGCTGCCCCGGCACCGGGCCGACTCCGATGAGCGTCGACTGGCCGAACTGCTGCGCGCGAGCTAGGCGGTCAGGCCCAGCCCGTACATCCGCCGGGTGTGCGCGGCGATGAGTTCGGTCAGGATGGGCTCGACGGTGACCTCGAAGTCTCCGGGCCGGGTCGCCGGGCGCAGCAGGGCCCGCGCCTGCAGCAGTACCTCGCCGACGATCCGACGGCCCCAGAGCGCAAGACGCGGGGCCTGCTCGGGATCCGCGGCAAGTCCGTTGCGCAGAGTCTCCACGAGCATGGCGGACCAGTCGTCGGCGGCGAGGGTGTCGGTGACCCGCTCCCGGTAGCCCCGCGGGAGTGCCGCGGCGAGGGTCGCGGCGACATCCGTGATGATGCCGTCGGCCAGATAGCAGCTCAGCACGGCCTCATACCAGGTTCCTCCCGCGATGGTCTCGCGAAACCGGTCGACGTCGGACGCGCACGCCGACATCAGGACTGATGCTTCGCCTCCGCTGGTCTCGATCTCGCCCGCCAGTCGAAGGTGGGCGTTCAGCGCCTGTCCAGCGGCGGCGGCGACGGCCTGCTTCTCGGCCATTCCCGGGGCATCATCGACCGTATCGGCCATGGCCTGAAAAGCCGCCAGTTCCAGATATGCGAAGCGACCGAGGAAATCCCTGAGCTCGGGCTTGAGAGTGACGTCAACGGTCGGACCGGCGACGATCCGCGACCCGGAACGACTCCGAAGCAGGGGTGCGTCAGTGGTTGCCCGGCGACGTCGGAAGGGATTGCGCACCGGTCAAGCCTAACGCTCAGGGCTCGCCGTCACGGTCTGGGCGCCTGCGCGACCGGCACGCCGGTAAACTTGATCCGAACACGCCACCAGGGTCAGCAGCACTCCAGGACCCGCGACAGGGCGGTACAGGCCGCCAATAAGGCCAGAACAGTGACTTTTGCAGAACTCAATATCGAACAGGACATGGTTGATGCCCTCGCCGCGAAGGGCATCCTCGAACCGTTCCCCATCCAAGAACAGACCATCCCCCTCGCGCTGACCGGCCAGGACATCATCGGCCAGGCCAAGACCGGAACCGGCAAGACCTTCGGATTCGGGCTGCCGCTGATCCAGCGACTGGGCCTGAACCCGGGACCCGGTGTGAAGGCGCTGGTCGTCGTGCCGACCCGGGAACTCGCCGTGCAGGTGACCGAGGACCTCGAGGTCGCGACCAGCAACCGCTCGACCACGGTCGTCGCGATCTACGGCGGCAAGGCCTATGAAGGCCAGATCGAGCAGCTCAAGGCCGGCGCCCAGATAGTGGTGGGCACCCCCGGCCGCCTGCTCGACCTCTCCAGCCAGCGCCTGCTCGACCTGTCCAAGGTCGAGGTGATGGTGCTGGACGAGGCCGACAAGATGCTCGACCTCGGCTTCCTGCCCGACGTCGAGAAGCTCTTCGCCAAGACGCCACCCGCCCGACACACCATGCTGTTCTCGGCGACCATGCCCGGCACGGTCGTGGCCCTGGCCCGGCGTTTCATGAACAAGCCCATTCACATCCGCGCGACCGACCCCGATGAGGGCCTCACCCAGGCCAACATCAAGCACGTCGTCTACCGCGCGCATTCGCTGGACAAGGACGAGATCATCGCCCGCATACTGCAGGCGAAGGGTCGCGGCAAGACCGTGATCTTCACCCGCACCAAGCGGGCCGCCGCCAAGCTGGCCGAGGAACTGGCCGATCGCGGATTCAGTGTCGGAACCGTGCACGGCGACATGACGCAGGAGGCGCGCGAACGCGGCATGGCAGCGTTCAAGGCGGGCAAGAAGGATGTCCTGGTCGCCACCGACGTGGCCGCCCGCGGCATCGACGTCAACGACGTGACCCATGTGATCAACCACACCATCCCCGAGGATGAGAAGACCTACCTGCACCGTGCCGGCCGCACCGGGCGCGCGGGCAAGACCGGCATCTCGGTGACCTTCGTCGACTGGGACGACATGCACAAGTGGGCGCTGATCAACCGGGCCCTGGAGATGGGCCAGCCGCAGCCCGTGGAGACGTACTCGTCCTCGCCGCACCTCTACACCGACCTCGACATCCCTGCCGACGCCAAAGGCCGGATCAAGCGAACGCCGACGGTGCGCGATCACGGCTCCGAGCCGGACGCGGGCCGCCCGCAGCGAGCGGCGGCCACGACCGTGGCGCCGGCCACCGCCGGCAGCAGCACCGGCGGCAGCACCGGCGCACCCGCTCGGTCCCGCTCCCGCCGCCGCACCCGGCGGCCGGCAGGTGACGCTGCGGCTTCCTGATCCGCCCGATCTGCGGCATCGGGCAGGATCGTCTCGGCGTGTCCCGACAAAGGCGAGCGCGCCCGCATTCACAATGGACGCATGGGATCTGCAACTGACGACTTCGCCGCGCAGGGGAACCTTCTGGAACTCGTGCGTGCGAGCATCCTGAGTTACCTCGGCCCGAAGGGGTCGTGGTCGATTTCGCACGAGCGGGCTTCGACGGATGACGCCTTCTTCTACTCCATGCTCGCCGACCGGATCGCCGGGGATGTGGCGTTCCGGGTCAGCATGCAGAACAGCGCAGCCGAGGCCCGTCGCCACGCGCAGCAGCAGGCCGAGCAGCCCCTCCTGGCGCGGACCGCACAGCCCGCCGAGGTACTGGCAGAGGTGCGGACCGAACAGCCCGCCGAGGTACTGGCCGCAGTGCGAGTCGATCGGCCTGCCGAGGTGCGGACCGAACAGCCCGCCGAGGTACTGGCCGCAGCCAGCCCCGCGGTCGACTGGTCACTGGCCGAGCGCGCGGTCGTGCCGGCCGACTGGGCGCGCGACGATGCCCCCGAAACCGCCCCGGTCGCGGCGAGATCCTGGCTCGTCGCCTAAGCCGACTCGCCTCCGCCGCCCCTCCCGGCCCGCCTCCGCCGCCCCTCCCGGCCCGCCTCCGCCGCCATGCGCACTTTTGCGACCCATGCGGTGTCGCGCACGGGCGCACTGGTCGCAAAAGGGGGCAGGGGGCGAAGCGGCCGGCGCGTGCAAAGCGATCGCCCGCCTAGAGAGAACCCTGCATCGGAGGCCCATCTGGTGCACCCCCCGGGACTTGAACCCGGAACCCACTGATTAAGAGTCAGTTGCTCTGCCAATTGAGCTAGAGGTGCGCAGTCCGAATAACCGGACCGAGGGTCAAGGTTAGCATGGACCCAGCCGACCGAGAAACGAAGCCTGCGACTTCCAGGAGGAACCTACGAGAACCTCGTCCCGCTCCCGGAAACGGGATATGCCGCTCTGGGCATATCGAATGATGCGCGACAGGCACGCCGCGCTCGACTCTCAAGATCGACCAGGACGGCGTGTTCCGGCGCGCTCTCTACAACATCGGGGCGGCGAGCCGGACATGGCGATGCTGGGCAGGAAGCTCGTGGTGACGACGCAGCAGGATCAGTCACCCTGGAAGCGCCGCGGGCAGGAAGCTCGTGGTGGCGACGAACAGGATCAGTCACCCTGGAAGTGCCGCGCGAAGAGAACTGTCATCCGCGGAGTGAAGACGAGCACGATCGCCGCAGCGGCCGGCACGAGGATGAACCAGCCCAGCGACATCCAGCCCAGATAGCCTTGAAAAGCCGCAATCGCGGCGGCGAGATGCAGGACCTCGAGAGCGACCAGCGACGACCTGGACCACGGCCGCGTGCCGAGGATGCCGACGATCGTCACGACCATCCAGCCCACGGCCATCACGATCAGCACCGCCTCGAAAATCGCCGTCGCGAGAAACGTCGAGGAACCGCTGACCAGTTCGAGGATGACCCACAGGCCGAGTCCGGTCCAAGCGCTCGCCTGGACGCCGAGAATTCCGGCGATCAGCCACGCCGCCGCGGGTCGCTTTTCGAGCTCAGCCGGGCGTTCGGAGGAATCTTCCGGAGTTGCGTTCACAGGTGTTTCCCATGCATGTCTATTGATTGATCGCGCCCATTATGGGACGATATTCGAGGTCGAGTTGGTGTGTCCGCGATGCGGGGGGCACTTCAGGGCTTCAGCCCTCCTACGGTACCAACTCCCATTCTCTCCAGCCGAATTCCGGCCGCCCCGAGTACCACAAGAGGAGCACCCCTATGGATTGGCGTGACAAAGGCGCCTGCCTGACCGCAGACCCCGAACTGTTCTTCCCGGTAGGGAACACCGGGCCGGCCGTCGACCAGATCGACAAGGCAAAGGCCGTCTGCGCGCGCTGCACGGTTTCCGAGATGTGCCTGCAGTACGCCCTGGAGACCGGGCAGGATTCCGGCGTGTGGGGTGGCCTCAGCGAGGATGAGCGGCGTGCTCTGAAACGTCGCGCCGCCCGCGCGCGTCGCGCCTCCTGAGCACCGCATCACCCGAACACCGCGCCTCCTGAACACCGCGTCACGCTAGCGCGATTGAGGCGCCCGGAACGGGATCTCGATGGTCACCTCGGTGCCCTCCCCCTCGAGCGTGTGCCAGTCGATGACCCCGCTGAGTTCACCCTGGATCAGGGTGCGCACGATCTGCGTGCCGAGACCGGATCCGACCTTGCCCTCGGGCAGGCCGACCCCGTTGTCCCGCACGGTGACCTTGAGGGATTCGACCTTGCGCTTGGCGATGATCTCGACCTTGCCCTCGCGACCGGCGAGGCCGTGCTCGACGGCGTTGGTGACCAGCTCCGTCAGAGCCAGTGCCAACGGCGTCGCATACTCGCTCGGCAGCTCACCGAAGCTGCCGCTGAAAGTCGGGTGGACTTTCGTGTTGTGCATCGAGGCGACTTCGGCGACCAGCAGCAGCACCCGGTCGAAGACAGCGTCGAAATCGACGTTCTGCTCCAGACCTTCGGAGAGGGTGTCGTGCACGACCGCGATCGCCGCCACTCTCTGCATGGCCTGGGTCAGCGCCTCCCTGGTATCATCCGTGTGCGAACGCCGAGCCTGAATCCGAAGCAGCGATGCCACGGTCTGCAGGTTGTTCTTGACCCGGTGGTGAATCTCGCGAATGGTCGCGTCCTTGGTGATCAGTTCGCGCTCCTGGTGCCGCAGTTCGGTGACATCCCGACAGAGCACGATCGCGCCGACGCGCTCGCCGTTGGCCCGGATCGGAATCGCGCGCAGCGACACCGTGACGCCGCGCGCCTCGATGTCGGTGCGCCACGGTGCGCGGCCGGTCACCACCAGGGGCAGCGATTCATCGACCGTGGCTCGGTCGGTCAGCAGCTCCGTCGTCACCTGGGCCAGCGACTCCCCCTCGAGTTCCCCGCCGAAGCCGATCCGGTTGAAGGCGGAAAGCCCGTTGGGGCTCGCGAAGGTCACGATGCCGTCGACGTCAAGGCGGATCAGGCCGTCGGAGGCGCGCGGGGCGCCGCGGCGCGGAGCCGTCGGGGCGCCCAGATCCGGGAAGTCCCCCACCGCGATCATCTGGAACAGGTCATTGGCGCACTCGTTGAAGGTCAGCTCTTGGCGGGAGGGGTTGCGGGTCTCGCTCAGGTTCGTGTGCCGGGTGATCACGCCGAGGGTTGACCGGGTGCCGTCGGCGTTCCGGCGCACAACGGGAACCGCGCGCACCCGCGTCGGGGTCTCCTCGTACCAGTCGGGAGCACCGTAGTCGACGGGCATGTTCGACTCGAATGCCTCGGTGACCTGACGCCGCCATTCACTGCGGATCTTCTGCCCGACGAAGTCCCGGTAGAACAGCGTCGCCGAACTCGACGGGCGCGCGTGCGAAACGGCGATGAAACTCCCCTCGCTCGAGGGCACCCACAGCACGATGTCCGCGAAGGCGAGGTCAGCCAGCAACTGCCAGTCCCGCACCAGCAGGTGCAGCCACTCGACGTCCTGCTCGTCGCTGATGCCCTGGGCGAGGACGAGTTCACTGAGGGTCGACACGAGCCCAGCCTACCTAGCCGACGGGAAAGGCCCCGGCGACCAGTTCAAGGACTCGGGCCTCGAAGCTCGCCCGGTCGCCGTCATTGACCACGTGCAGGTCGGCGAGCGCGATCGGGGTCGCCTTGTCGAGGGCGCGGATTTCAGCCTCGTCTCGCTCGCGCAGTTGCTCAGCGGTCATCGGCCGCACCGGCCGATGCAGCAGCCGTTCCTCGCGCAGGGTGCGCGGTGCGTGCACGGCCAGCAGAATCAGCGGAGCCGGCAGCTCAGCTCGAAGCAGCTCGACCTCGGCCCAGCTGTAGACGCCATCGACCAGCAGAAAAGGAGCAGCCGTTGCCAGTCCCGCCCGAATACCGGGCAGTGCCAAGCGGGCGATCGCCGCCATGCCGTGCTCGGCGCGCAGGCTCTCGCGCACCAGACGCTCACTCTCGCCTCCGGCGGGCAGCCCCCGGCGCGCGACCTCGGCCAGCACCTCGCCGCCGAAGTACACCGACGGAACGTGGTAGCGGTCGATCACAGCGCGCACTGCCGTGGATTTTCCGGTTCCGGCCAGACCGACGATGGCGAGGACTGCGGGCTGGCTCACGGACGGACCTTTCTGCTGCGGGCTCCAGTCTAGCCAGCCGGCTGCAGTGCCCGGCGTCGCAGCCGCCGTCGCCCCGGGCCGTGCCGGGCGCCCTGCTGCGGCAAGAGATGCCTGTCCACCAGTTCGCCGATCGCGAGCCTGAGCGGCGATTTCGGGGCCACCACCATCAGCGGTCGGCCCTCCAGCACGGAGGCGTCCACCGCACCCTGATCGTGCGGCAGGAAATCGCAGTCGAGGATGCCGCCGAAGCGCAGCAGGGTTCGAGCCAGCTGGGCGGCGGCACCGGCACCGACGGCAGTGCTGCGAACGCCGTTCATGACCACCCGCACCCGCCGGGTCTGCACGATCTCCTGAAGGTCGGCATAGCCGCGGAGAAAGCGGGACACGCCGACGGGATCGGCGCGGCCGACGGCCACCACCACGTCGGCGGCACGGAGGGCGGCGATCGCCGCGGCGTTGCGCCGAGGCGCGAGCAGGTCGCTCGAGATCTCCTCGTCGCTCTCGATCACTCCCGCGATATCGACGATCGTGTAATCGACCCAGTCGCGACAGGCGGCGAGGACCTCGGTCACCCGGTCAGCGCTCAGCTCGGGCCAGCGGTTGGCACGGGAGATCCCGGTCAGCACCCAGTATTGCGCTCCTCCGATCCGCACCCGCTGGCCGATCCGGTCGAGTTCGGAACGGCTCAGGCCGTCGACGCCGGCCAACCGGCAGGCCGCGGCGAAACCCGGCGCCTCATCGAGCAGGCCGAGTGCGATCGCCTGTGACGCGGCATAGCTGTCCGCGTCGGCGAGTATCACCGAATGCCCTGCGGCGCACAGTTCGGCCGCGATCCCGGCCGCCACGGTGCTGCGACCGGGAGAACCGACCGGCCCCCACACCGTGATCACGGAGCCGCGCCGGCCCGGCTGCGGAGCCGGCATGACCTCCCGGGCCAGCTGCAGGGCCTGCTCGATATCCGTCCAGTCCGCATCGGGATGCAGGACATCCACCAGCCCGAGGGCGGCGGCACGGGCGCGTTCAGCGGCATCCGCCGCGACGACCAGCAGCCGGGTGCCGTGACTGTCCGCGACCGCGAGCAGCTCCGCTGTCAGTACCGTGGCAGCGCCGCTGACGACCGCGATGCTTGGCAGCAGTTCGATGATCCGGGCGCACGCCTGATCTCCCGTGACGCACCGGGCAAGCAGTTCATGCCGCTCGGCGCGCAGCTGCGGAATCAGTCGATCCTCGTGCTGCGCTGGCAGTGCCAGCAGAATGCTCGCCATCTCAGTCCGCCAGGGGCACGCTGCTCGGGATCAGCACCAGCGAGGCGGAGTTGGCGACCGCCTCCAGCACTCTCGCCGTGAGTGAGCGCGGAATCTGGATCTCCACCAGTTGGCTCTGCGACCCGGAAATCATCGTGTCGCCGTCCCGAACGCCCGTCACCAGCGCGGTGCCGGCCAGTACCGAGGGCGCGCCGAACTCGCCGCGCTCCAGCGCCTGCGCCGACCAGAGATCGACCACCGAGCCCACCGTCACCTGTTCGGGCAGGGCCGCGGCCACGGCGATGACGACCGTGGCGACCTCGGGGCCGGCCGAAGTACCCACCGCGGAGAGCGGCATCAATTCGCCGCGGTCGACGAATCGGGTCAGCACCAGACCGTCCGCCGGCAACTGCGCCCCGGTCAGGTACCGGGCTCCGGCATCGGCGAGTCGGACCTGCGTGACGACGAGGTCTTCTTCGGTGATCAGAGTCCCGGGCACGAGCGCCCGCGCGGCCGCGTACACCGGCGTGGTCCGCTCGGCGTTCGCCACGATCAGCACAACGGCACTGACGGAGGCGATTACCAGCAGCAGACCCACGAGAACTCGCGGATCGAGCACTGCCCTGCGCGCCCTGGGCGCTCCCACTGCTGTCATGGGGACCATCGTGCCGTGACGCCGTCGCGGGCTGCGAGAGTTATCCACAGCTCACCAGCGCCGAATCCACCGAGCGGCGATAATCGAACTCATGCCTCTTGCAGACAAGCCCGGCGACCTCGGCCGGTTCCTGACCCCGGCGGACATCGCCGAGATCCTCAACGTCTCCCTCGAGCACGCCCTGGCCTTGGTCAGCTCCGGCGATCTTCCAGCGATCCGACTCGGTGGCGCCGGCTGGCGGATCGAACGCGAAGTGCTGGAACAGTTCATCGCCGGGCAATACGAGGAGGCTCGCCTGATGGCCCAGTGGAACGAGTCCCAGAACGCCACCGTGCACGAGTTCTCGGCCGGTCCCCGCGGGCAGCGGCCGTAACCCCGGGGCGAGGCAGCCGAGACCGGCAGTTCAGAGCCTGACCAGTAGCACCTGATCAAGCAGAATGATCCGAGTACCGGTCACGTTCCGGTCCCGGCGCGGCACATCCCGCTCGTGCATCGCCAGATCGAGGTGATCCCTGCCCACCCGGTCGATCGTCCCGGTGACATCCCCCTGCATGGTCGAGATCACCAGTGGACTGCGCCTGCGGGCGAGATCCCGGAGCACGAATGTCACGCCGATGCGCTCGGAGATCCCCGGTCCGCGGCCCGGCTGCACGCGACCAAGGGAGGCGGGCAGCCGGGCCGTCGCCAGCTGGATGGCGGCCAGCGCGCTGAAGGGAACGACAACCTGGTCATGCTGGCGCTCACCCTCGCGGAGCTCACCGGAGAGCCAGTCCCGGCCGAGGGTTGACGGGCGGACATTCACCAGCGAGCCGTCTCGCAGCGCCAGCCCGATCGACTCGTCACCGGCCACCGCGCAGAGTCCCAGCAGTCGGTCGCGCACCGAGAGTCGGCCGATGCGCAGGCGCTCCTCCTCCGCGGCGAGGTCCACCTCCTCGGCACGCAACTCCTGCTCGAGCTGACTCTCGAGGTCGTCGAACAGGTTCTCCCAGCGCATGCACGAACCGTATTATCCGTGGCGGATTCGAGCGGGAGTTATCCACAGTCCGAGGAACCGTGCTGGACGACATCCTTGTAACTCTGAAAGAGTACCAGCCAGCGATCACCCCCGTTCGGGGGCGAAAACCTGTCACAGGGGACCGGACAGTTGTTGGGTTCAACCTGTCAAGGGAGCGATTTCGCTCCCGGCCCTGCGGGGCTGCGCCGACCGAGCAGTGAGCCCCCCAGCCCGAAGGAGACCGGAATGCCCCCAGCGCAGGCTGAGTCACGCGCCCCCGCCGAAACCGAGACTCCGGTCGAAACCGGAAGTCGCTTCCATGCCGATGACTTCTTCGGTGCACAGCCCACCTCGAGCGCGAAACTGCCGGCGCCGGAGCTGCTGCTGGAGAATCTGGCCCGCGCTTTGTTCGAAGTGCTCGCGGGAGCGCGCGAACTCGACCAGGTGGCGCGCTGGGTCAGCGCGGACGTCTACCGCCAGCTGCACCGCCGGGTCACCTACGCGACGATGTCGCGGACCGCAACCCGGCGGCCGGTCAGCAGGCCCGCCTTCCAGGTCGGCAGCATTCACTGCTTCGAACCGCGAGACGGGGTCGTCGAGGGCACGGTCGTGCTGCTGGGCAAAGCCAGGGCGCGCGCGGTCGCGATTCGACTGGAGGGTTTGGATAATCGCTGGCGGGCGACGGCCGTGCACATACTCTGAGCCGGCTACTGCTCGATCGCGCCGCCCACCTCCCGCAGGTGCTCGCGGAAGCTCAGCGCGGGGTTGCTGCTGCGCCGCTGAAGGAAGAGCGCGAACTGAACCTGCTCGCGCAGAGTGACGCCCGACTGAATCCGTGTCGCCTGTCGATGTTCGGTGTCGCGGATCTGCCCTGCCGCCGCGAGAACCTCCTCGATGCGGTCCATCGGCACGAAGACCACTCCGTCATCATCGCCGAAAACCGTCACTGACCGGTCCACCGTCCAATCGCCGACGCGCGCCGAGCGCAGGGCGTCGGGCGACCGCGGGTCAAGGCGCTGCGGCCCGGCGGGGATACTGCCAAGGCTGAAGACGGGCAGACCGATCGCCTGAATCTCCGCGGTGTCCCGGTGCAGCCCCCAGACGACGATCCCCGCGAGCCCCGCCGCCTGCGCCTCCAGTGCCGCCAGATCGCCGACGCAGGCCTCATCGAGCCTGCCGGCGTTGTCGACGACGAGCACGTCGCCCGGGTCCGCCGCCTCGAAGGCTTCAAGGAAAACGTCGACGCTGCCGGCGTGCCGGGCTGGCAGCACCCGGCCCACCAGCCGAGAACCCGGGATCGCCGAGCGCGTGCCGGGCGGTGCGCTGCGCACCGGAACCCGGACTCGCAGGCAGGCATCGGCGATATGCGCGGTCGAGAGCGACTCGTAGATCCGCGCGATGTCTTCCTGATTGAGCATGAGAATCCTCTCGGTACAAGTGTGAGGCGTCAGCCGGTCACGGCCGTCGCGAACGGTTCACCGGGCAGCGGAGCCGCTCAGTGACTCTTCTTCTGCTGGGCGCGACGCTGGGCGCGGTTCCCCGCCGGGGCGGCATCGATGGTCGTGGGTTGACCGAAGGCCCCGCGTTGCGCGGGCGCGGCGGGGGCCTGTGCCGTGGCGAGCGTCGGGTTCGCCTGTGCCGCGCGCTGGGCGCGCGCCGTATCGGCCTGCTGCAGCGCTCCGCGCTGGTCTCGCACCTCGATCTCACCCTCCGCACTCGGCGCCGAGTAGCTGAGCCGATCCACGGGCGCGGCGGACTGCCCCAGACCCTTGGCCTGGACCACGGCGGCACCGGCACCCTCGGCGGGCTTGACCTCGACCTCCAGATTGAACAGGAAGCCGACGGTCTCCTCGCGGATCGAGCCCATCATCTGCTGGAAGAGCGCGAAACCCTCGCGCTGGTACTCGACGAGCGGGTCGCGCTGGGCCATCGCCCGCAGACCGATGCCGTCCTTCAGGTAGTCCATCTCGTAGAGGTGGTCGCGCCACTTGCGGTCGATGACCGAGAGCACCACGCGACGCTCGAGCTCGCGCATGGCCGGTGAGCCGAGGGTCTCCTCGCGCTTGGCGTAGGCAACGCGCGCGTCCGAGAGGACCTCCTCGGTCAGCCAGTTGCGGCGGACCTTGGCACGCTCCCCGGCCTCCTCGAAGATCTCCTCGGGAGTCAGTCCGATCGGGTAGATCGTCTTCAATTCAGCCCAGAGCGCGGCGAAGTCCCAGTCGTCGGCGTTGCCCTCGACCGTGTGCGTCTCCACGATCTCGGTGATGACGTCGGTCAAGAACTTCTGGGTGCGCTCGTGCAGGTCGTCGCCCTCGAGAATGTGCCGGCGGTCACCGTAGATGGCCTCGCGCTGGCGGTTCAGGACGTCGTCGTACTTCAGCACGTTCTTGCGGATCTCGGCGTTGCGTGCCTCGACCTGCGCCTGCGCGGAGCGGATCGCCCGGCTGACGACCCTGGATTCGATGGCCAGATCGTCGGGGACGCCCTCACGGCCCATCATCGCGGAGGCGGCACCCGAGTTGAACAGGCGCATCAGCTCGTCGGTCAGCGACAGGTAGAAACGGCTCTCCCCCGGGTCGCCCTGGCGCCCGGAGCGGCCGCGCAGCTGGTTGTCGATGCGCCGGCTCTCGTGGCGCTCGGTGCCGAGCACGTAGAGGCCACCGGCCTCGACGACCTTCTCGGCCTCCTCGGCCACCTCGGCCTTGACCCGGTCGTAGACCTCGTCCCAGGCGGCCTCGTACTCCTCGGGGGTCTCGGTCGGGCTCAGGCCGCGGCCGTTCAACTCGGTGACGGCGATGTGCTCGGCGTTGCCGCCGAGCATGACGTCGGTGCCGCGCCCGGCCATGTTGGTCGCGACCGTCACCGCGCCGAGGCGGCCGGCCTGGGCGACGATCGTGGCCTCGCGCGCGTGGTTCTTGGCGTTCAGCACCTCGTGCTTGACCCCGCGCTTGGCGAGCAGGCGGGACAGGTACTCGCTCTTCTCGACACTCGTGGTGCCGACGAGCACGGGCTGGCCGCTCTCGTGGCGTTCGGCGATGTCCTCGACGACCTGGCCGAACTTCGCCTCCTCGTTCTTGTAGACGAGGTCCGGCTGGTCGATGCGGCGCATCGGCCTGTTGGTCGGAATCGGCACGACGCCGAGCTTGTACGTCGACATGAACTCGGCGGCCTCGGTCTCAGCGGTACCGGTCATGCCGGAGAGCTTCGAGTAGAGCCGGAAGTAGTTCTGCAGGGTGACCGTAGCCAGCGTCTGGTTCTCGGCCTTGACCGCGACGCCCTCCTTGGCCTCGATCGCCTGGTGGATGCCCTCGTTGTAGCGGCGGCCCATCAGAATGCGCCCGGTGTGCTCATCGACGATCAGCACCTCGCCGTTCATCACGACGTAGTCCTTGTCGCGCTTGAACAGGGCCTTGGCCTTGATGGCGTTGTTCAGGAACGAGATCAGCGGGGTGTTGGCGGACTCGTAGAGGTTGTCGATGCCGAGGTAGTCCTCGACCTTCTCGATCCCCGGCTCGAGCACGCCGACAGTGCGCTTCTTCTCGTCGACCTCGTAGTCCTCCTCGATCACCAGACGCTCCGCCAGCTGGGCGAACTCGTTGAACCAGCGGTTGGCCTCGCCGGAGGAGGGCCCGGAGATGATCAGCGGCGTGCGCGCCTCGTCGATCAGGATCGAGTCGACCTCGTCGACGATCGCGAAGAAGTGCCCGCGCTGCACCATGTCGACGGCCTGCCACGCCATGTTGTCGCGCAGATAGTCGAAACCGAACTCGTTGTTGGTGCCGTAGGTGATGTCGGCGTCGTACTGCACGCGGCGCTGCTCGGGGGTCTGGCCCGCGAGGATCACCCCGGTGGTCATGCCGAGGGCGCGGAAGATGCGACCCATCAGTTCCGACTGGTAGCTGGCCAGGTAGTCGTTGACGGTCACGATGTGCACACCACGGCTGGCGATCGCGTTCAGGTACGCCGGCAGGGTGGCCACCAGGGTCTTGCCCTCACCGGTCTTCATCTCGGCGATGTTGCCCAGATGCAGGGCGGCGCCGCCCATGATCTGCACGTCGAAGGGGCGCATGCCGAGGGTCCGCTTGGCCGCCTCGCGAACCGCGGCGAAAGCCTCCGGCAGCAGGTCGTCCAAGGATTCGCCGTTGGCGTAGCGCTCGCGCAACTCGACGGTTTCGTGCTTCAGCTCGTCATCGGTGAGTTCGGCGAAGGCATCTTCGAGAGCGTTGACCGCCTCGGCGTAGTGCTTGAGTCTGCGGAGGATTCGCCCCTCGCCGAACCGAAGTGCTCTTTCCAGTACTGAGGCCACCGATTGTCTCCCATACCTGTCGGACGAACCGCCCACAATGCTAGCAATCCTACCCTTGGCGCCTTCTGTGCGTTCGCCGAAGCCGTGCGTCGACACGCGGCGGAGCCGCGCGGCGTCCCCTGCATGTCGGATATAACTATACTCGGTACGCACATACTCGGTATCTATCAAGGGAGTCACCGTGTCGGTACGTCAGAGTCTGCTGGCCATCCTGGATCAGCAGGCCTGCTACGGCTACCAACTGCGCCAGGAGTTCGAGCGGCGCACCGGCGCGACCTGGCCGCTCAACGTCGGCCAGATCTACAACACCCTCGACCGCCTCGAGCGAGACGGCCTGGTCGCGAAGGCGGCCACCGACTCCGAAGGCCACGTCTACTACGCGATCACCGCCGCGGGCCGCACGGAGGTGGGCAGCTGGCTGGGCACCCCCGTGCAGCGCGGCACCGGCAGCCGGGATGAACTGGCGATCAAGCTGGCGCTCGCCAGCACCCTGCCCGGCGTCGACATCGCCGACGTCATCCAGGTGCAGCGGCACGCGACGCTCGCCACCCTGCAGGAGCTGAGCCGCACCGAACAGGGCACGACCGAGAGCACCAGTCCCGAGGATCTGGCGCGGCTGCTGGTCGTCGACGCGATGATTTTCCAGGCGGAAGCGGATGTGCGCTGGCTGGACCACATCGAGGCGCGGCTGGGGCGGCTCCGGGCGCAGGGCCGGTCGGTGACGATCCCGATGGACGACACGCCGGTCCGCCGCGGCCGGCCTCCGGCCAGCTGACTCCACCATGCGCCCCCTTGCGACCCGTGCGCCCGTTTTCGCAGGCGCATGGGTCGCAAAAGGGCGCGCGGGCGGACGGGGGGCGCGGCCGGACCGGGGCGCGGGCGGACGGGGGCGCGGGCGGACGGGGGCGCGGGCGGACGGGGGGCGCGGGTCAGCGGGAGGCGCGGGACAGGGATCGGCCTTTGGCTGCGACCTGCTCGGGCTCCGCCAGGGAGATCACGCCGTAGTCCCAGCCCTTGCGGCGGTAGACGACGCTTGGCAGGTCGGTTCTGGCGTCGATGAACAGGAAGAAGTCGTGGCCGACCAGTTCCATGTGATCGACCGCATCCTCGGCCGTCATCACCGAACTCGGGAACACCTTGTGTCGGATCACGACCGGCGAGTAGTCCTCCTCGAGGGCGGCGGGCTGCTCTTCGACCACGGGGATCTGCCCGGTGCGGACCCGGGCCAGGACGTCGGGCGTAGCCGGGACGATGTCGACGACGCCGGTGAGGCCGTTCGCGGTGGCGTCGTGCAGCGACACCGGGCGATGCTGCCCGCGGTGGACCTTCTTGCGGTCCTTCGCGCGACGAAGGCGTTCCATCATTCTGGCCAGCGCGGCGTCGAAAGCGACGTACTTGTCGGGGCCGTCGGCTTCGCTGCGCACAATCGGGCCGGGGCCGATCAGTGTCAATTCGACGCGAACCGCTCCGACCGGTGCACCGTTCTTCTCGTGGTGCTTGGAGACCTTGACCTCGAGGGCAAGCGGACGTTCGGCGAGAGTGCCGATCTTCTCGACCTTCTCATTCACATAACCGCGGAATCGATCCGTGATCCCGCAGTTTCGTCCGGCGATGGCAACATCCATGGCAACCTCCCAGCCGATATCGGCGTCGCCATTGAGTCAGGCGAAACGCCTTTGAGGCAACCGTAGTCGTCGGCACCGTCACTGTCACCTGCCAATTGCCGGGGAATCGACGAGAGCCGGGACGCGTCAGTGGGCGGCTGATTCCCGGCGCACCGCCGCTATCGTGACGGCACCGAGCACCGTCGCGCCCGCCTGGGACAGAGCCCGCGCCGCCTCAGCGAGCGTCGCGCCGGTCGTAAGGATGTCGTCGACGATGACCGCCCGTTGCCCGCTCATCGGCGCGGTCGCCCGCATCGCACCCTGCAGGTTCGCCGCCCGCTGCTCTCGGCCGAGACCGCTCTGGTCCGTGGTCGCCCGGGTCAGGGCGAGGGCCCGGTGGGACGGCAGCCCGCCCCGGCGCAGCACCTCCTCGACGGGGCGGAACCCCCGCTCTCGCAGTGCCGCCCTGGTCGGCGGTACCACGATCAGGCGCACCGGCTCGGCGTCGAGTTCGCCGAAGAGTCCGCCCACCGCGGTCACCAGCAGCGGGGCCAGGGCGCCCGCCACATCGACCCGGGCGCGGACCTTCAGTGCGATCAGGGCATCCCGGACCACGCCCTGGTAGAGCGCCCCGGAGTGCACGACCAGGCCGCCCACCTCGCTGCGCAGTGGCGCGGGCGCCAGCCGGGCCCGGCAGTCAGCGCACAGGCGCCGGTCCGGGCGTCCGCAGCACGCGCACTCGACCGGCAGCAACACGGCCGCGGCGTCACGCACCGCCTTCCCTATCTGCACCAAGCAACCGTTCCCGGGATCAAGCCGGGACGGGGGCCGCGGCACTCGGCCTGTGGACGGTCAGGGGTACTGCGTGGCGAGGAGGGAGATGTTGCCCCGGACCTCCAACCAGCGTGATCCGCGGGGAATCAGCACGGCACCGCCGGCCGTCAGTGCCTGCACGGCGTCCAGCCGGTTGCCGGCGGCGAGCGACGCGGGCGCCACCAGCCCGGTCAGGCGCTGGGTCGTGCCGCCGATGCTCTGGCTCAGCACCATGCCGGCACCGGACTCGTTCACCGTCAGGGAGGCGACATCCAGCTCGTTGACCCAGACGGCGTCGACCGCCGAGCCCGTGCCGGCGGCGAGGAAGAACGGTTCGCCCAGTCCGATCGGCTCGGGCCCGTCCCGCAGGACCCCCACCACGACCAGCAGTGGGCCCGACGCACCGCTGGCGAGAATCAGCGCCCGGGTGCCGTCACGGGACAGATCGAGCGACACGATCCGCGCGCCGCCGAGCCATGGCAGCGAGAACTCGACGCCGCCGGTCGCCGTGCTCGCTCGCACCGGGGTCGCGGACTCGTTCGAGACGCTCCAGAAGTACCCCTGGCCGTCCAGCACGGGCGGCGCCTGCGCGGGGCGATCGTCCATCAGTGTCGGCGGCCCGGTCACGCCGAGCTGCCACGCTCCGGTGGGTGTCAGCACCGCAGCCGTCGACCGCGCCGCGCTGACCATCACCGCGGAAGGGTCGAGTTGGACGATCCGCTGGCCGAGGACGTCGATCGGGAAGACGCCCGCATCGGTGAGGTAGCCGAACTGGCCGTCGGCGAGCACCAGCGGCCGAGGGTCGACGAGCGGATTGCGGATCGGAGAGCCCCCCGCCCGGGTCACCGCGAGCTCTTCCTGGTTGACCAGGATCGTCACACTCGAGATCGATGTCACGTTGCGAAGACTGCTCTCCAGCTGGGCGAGCATCAGCGTGCGATCCGCGTCACTGGCCTGCAGGATCTCGGGCGTCAACTCCACGGAGGCTCTCGAATTGGTCACCGGCACGGAATCCACCGCCAACCGGGTGCCCTCGGGGAAGGCGCTCGTGACCGCCTGGCTGAGCCACGACGACGGGCCGTTGAGCAGGGTCGAGACGATCCGGGTGCCGATGGATTCCCGGGACGCGAACCAGCGCAGATCCGGAACCAGGTGCTTCCGCGTCGGGTCGAGGTAGTAGAGCGCATGCGCCGCGTAGGCCTGGTCGAAGATCGCGTCCAGCAGCACGATGCCGTCGGCCGCTGCGCTGATCCGCCACTCACCCCTCTCCTGAACCACCTCGAAGGAGAGATCCTGTGCGGGATCACTGGATCTCTCGACCAGATGTCCCGTGTCGTCGACCGTGGCCACGGGCTGGACGCGCATGCTGACGGTGTTCTCGCCGGGCTGTGAGGCATCCGCCGAACCTCGGTAGACCAGTACCCCGGCGTCGGGCTCCCAACGGGGCGCGAACGACTCGGCGAGGAACAACCGGGCCGTCGCGAAATCGTTGTGCGAGCCGTTGCCGGCGGCCAGGAATCCCCGCACGATCTCGGTGGCGGAATCCCCCGGTGCCGGACCGAGCGGCACGAAGTCGACCCCGAGATCGGGGATCTCGCCACCGGCAAGCCCGGCGCGCACCGGACCCGAAGTCGGAATCCCGGCGCACCCGGTCATCACCATCGCCGCCGCGACGACCAGTGCCAGCAGCCGGGCGATCCGCTTACGCATCAGCGGCCTCCGCATCGGCGGGGACCAGCGCCAGCGGGGAATTCCCTGCCACGGCACCGGGCTGACGCGGCAGGGTCAGCCGGAAGAGCGCCCCGGCGCCGGGTGCCGACCAGACTTCGAGCCGGCCGCCGTGCAGCACGGCATCCTCGCGGCTGATGGCCAGGCCCAGTCCGGTGCCTCCGGTCTTGCGGTGCCGGGACGGATCGGCGCGCCAGAACCGGTCGAAGACCCGCGCTGACTGTTCGGCGGTCATGCCGAGCCCGTAGTCGCGCACCGAGACCGCCACGGCTGTCTCATTGCTGTCAACCTCGATCACGATCGGCCGACCCTCCCCGTGTTCAATGGCGTTGCCGAGCAGATTGCTGACGATCCGCCGGATCCGACGCGGATCCAGCTCCGGCTCGACGTAGCCGCCGAGGGGAGCGAAGCGCAGCTCGCTGCCCGCCTCCTCGGCAAGGGATCGCACGCCGTCGATGCACTCCTCGACCAAGTGGACCAGATTGACGGGCTCGGTCTCCAGCTCGACCGCGAGCGCGTCGTAACGACTGATCTCGAGCAGATCGGCCAGCAACTCCTCGAAACGCTGAATCTGATTGCGCAGCAGCTCCGCCGATCGCGCGCTGGCCGGGTCGAAGTTCGCCCGCTTGTCATAAAGGACGTCCCCGGCCAGCCGAATCGTGGTCAGCGGGGTGCGCAGCTCGTGCGAGACGTCCGACACGAAGCGCTGCTGCACCCGGGAGAGATCGGCCAACTGCGTGATCTGGTCTTCGAGGCTGTCCGCCATCGCATTGAACGAACGGGCGAGGGTGGCGATCTCATCGTCGCCGTGGATCGGGATCCGCACCGCGAGTTGCCCCTCGGCGATCCGGCGACTGGTCTCGGCGGCCAGCCGGATCGGCGCGACGACGAAGCGCACGATGATCCACGTCACTGCGGCGACCAGCAGGACCAGTGCCGCACCTCCCCAGAACAGCGTGGTCTGGACGAAGGCGAGGGTCTCGGCGGTGTCCCGCAGGTCGAAGACCATGTACAGCTCGTACCGACCGGCTGCGGGCACCAGCAGCACGGAGCCGGCGACGATGGCCGGCGAGACGCCGTCATCGGTCGTGATCGCCGCCGACTGCCAGTACTGCGGCTGCGTCCCGTCGGCGACCTGGCTGCGCAACTCGTCGGAGATCACGCCGCTGCGGATGTCGGGGCTGAAGCTGTTCTGCAGCACGACCCCGGTGCTCTGACCGGGGGTGCGCACGATGGAGATCAGCCCACCGGAACTGGGCGCGAGCTTGGCGACCGTCAGTCGGACCTGGCTCATCACCGAGGTCAGCGCGGCTTCGTCCGTCGCCTCGGTGGCGTCGAGGATCGTCTGCGCCTGCGCGGACGCGCTCTGCGCCTCCGCGAGCACCTGCTGCCTGCGAGAGTCGAACAGGTCGTTACCGATCACATAGGACATGTAGCCGCTGGCGACGACGATCGCCAGCGACGAGAGCGCGATCGTGATCGCCACCGTGCGCAGCTGCAGCGATCGGCGCCAGAGCCGGGCCGCGCGCTGCGGCCAGTCCCGCCAGGCCTGCCACGCCGACCAGTCCACGTCGTCAGCCCAAGGGCTGCATCGAGCCGGCGCGGTAGCCGACCCCGCGCACGGTAGTGACGATTCGCGGATTGTCGACGTCCACCTCGACCTTGGCGCGGAGGCGCTGCACGTGCACGTTGACCAAGCGGGTGTCCGCCTTGTAGTGGTAGCCCCAGACCTGCTCCAACAGCATCTCGCGGGTGAAGACCTGCTCCGGTCTGGACGCGAGCGTGTAGAGCAGTTCGAACTCCAACGGGGTCAGGCTGATCTGCTCCGCACCGCGACGGACCTCATGCCCGAGACTGTCCAGGGTCAGGTCGCCGATGTGCACGGTGCCGGCCATCGCCTCCGGGCTCGGACGCAGCCGGGTGCGCACCCGGGCGACCAGCTCCTTCGGGTTGAAGGGCTTGACGACGTAGTCGTCGGCACCGCTCTCCAGTCCGCGCACCACGTCCGCGGTATCCGCCTTCGCGGTGAGCATGATGATCGGCACGCCGCTCACCTCGCGCAAGCGTCGGCAGACCTCGATCCCGTTCACGCCCGGCAGCATCAGGTCCAGCAGGACCAGGTCGGGGGCGTGCTCGGCGAAGTCGCGCAGCGCGGCATCCCCGTCCGCGGAGAACAACGGCTCGAAGCCCTCGCCGCGCAGCACGATGCCGATCATCTCGGAGAGCGCCGTGTCGTCGTCGACGACGAGGATTCGAGGGTTCATGGTCTCTCTTCGCGGATCGGCATCACGGTCGTGCCTCGTGCACAAGAGTAGCCGAGCGTGAACCGTGCCCGCGTGAGCGGCGCCCTCAGCCCACACGACCCCGAATCAACGCACCGAGTTCGGCGTCGACGCTTGCCCAGTACTGCAGGAACCTGTCCTTGACGCGGTCGAGGGTCAGTGCGCCGTACTGGCCGACCAGGGTCTCCAGCAGGCGAGCCTTCGCCGCGGCGTCGAACACCTCGCGGTAGAGCGTCCCGGCCTGGCCGAAGTCGTCATCCTCCGCGTGCAGCGTCGCGGCCGCTCGCACGAGCTCGCCGTCGTTGTCCCAGTTCCCCTCGGCGCCGAACGCGGCGTCGGCGACGGGGCCGCCGAACGAGTTCGGCGCGTAGACGGGTGCGGATGCCGGCTTGAACTGGTGCCGCTGGGCGCCGTCCTGGGTGTAGGTGTGCACCTCGGCGGCGTGCGGGGCGTTGACGGGAATCTGGTTGTAGTTGGTTCCGACGCGGTAGCGCTGCGCGTCGGGGTAGGAGAACACCCGTGCCATCAGCATCTTGTCGGGGCTGATATCGGTGCCGGGCACCAGGTTCGCCGGGGAGAACGCCGCCTGCTCGATTTCGGCGAAGAAGTTCTCGGGGTTGCGGTTGAGGGTGTAGTGGCCGACCTTGATGAGCGGGTAGTCCGCATGCGGCCACACCTTGGTCAGGTCGAACGGATTGAAGCGGTAGCCCGCCGCGTCGCCGTAGGCCATGACCTGGACCGAGACGTCCCACACCGGGAATTCCCCGGCCGCGATCGCCTCGTACAGGTCGCGACGGTAGTGGTCGGCGTCCGCGCCGGCGATCACCTCGGCCTCGGCGGCACCGATGTTCAGGTCGCCCTGGCGTGCCTTGAAGTGGTACTTGACCCAAAAGCGTTCGCCGGCCGCGTTGATCCACTGGTAGGTGTGCGAGCCGTAGCCCGTTCATCTTGCGCCAGGTCTTCGGCAGGCCGCGGTCGCCCATCAGGTAGGTGACCTGGTGAGCGGACTCAGGCGAGAGCGTCCAGAAATCCCACTGCATATCCGCGTCGCGCAGGCCCGAGCCCGGCAGGCGCTTCTGCGAGTGGATGAAGTCCGGGAACTTGATGGCGTCGCGGATGAAGAACACCGGGGTGTTGTTGCCGACGATGTCGTAGTTGCCCTCGGTGGTGTAGAACTTCAGCGAGAAGCCGCGCACGTCGCGCCAGGTGTCCGGCGTGCCCTGTTCGCCGGCCACGCTGGAGAAGCGCTGCAGCATCTCGGTCGTGGTGCCCGGCTGGAACACGGCGGCTCTGGTGTACCGAGACACGTCCTCGGTGATCTCCAGCTCGCCGAACGCGCCGCCGCCCTTGGCGTGCACGATGCGCTCCGGCACCCGTTCGCGGTTGAACTGGGCGAGCTTCTCGACGAGGTAGCGGTCGTGCAGGACGGTGGCGCCATCCGCACCGACCGTCAGCGAGCGCTCGTCGCTCGCGACGGGGCTGCCGGTCTGGGTGGTCGTGTAGTTGTCTGGCATGGTCTTCTCCTTCGAGCGTCTCTTGCTGAGGGAGCCCGCATGACGCCGCGTGTCATCCGTCACGAAATGATCCACGCGCTGGGGGCCTGGGATGACCAGTCGCCCCTGTTCGCGTTGTGCGAGGTGCCGCGATGAGCGTGGCACTGGGCCTGCCCGTGGGGCGCGGGCCGAGGCCCCGGTGGCCGGAACCCGATCTTCCCCATACGCCCCATATGCCATGGAACACTGGGGTGATGGCAGTGGGCCGAGACGGGGTATCCCCGTTGCGGAACACGGGCGCCTTGGGCGCCGTACTGGACAACGCGCTTCGCGAGGGTCTCCGATGATCTGGCAATGGTTTGGCAGGGGGCGGCTCCGGGAGTATCCGCGACACGCCCATCCGGATTGGCTCCGCCTCAACCTACAGGGGATGAGGTGCCATCGTCCGTTTCCGTGGCCGACCACCGTGAGACGTGGTCCCGGCTCTTGGTGGAAGCCAGACTCGGACTCCGTGACCATACTCGGCGGCCAAGAATGGGAGACGCGCCTATGATCGCGGAGGGGGGGCGGAAATACGGCCTGAGCATCCTCGGGAGCAATACGTGAGGCG
>CAVPES010000013.1:0-12966 GCA_963703545.1 uncultured Actinomycetota bacterium | reverse complement strand
CTCGCCAGCAGCCGGGCGTTCTCGATGTCGTGCTCGGGTGCCTCGGCCACCACCGAGCCGGCCGTGTCGAAACCGGCCCGGCCCGCCCGACCGGCGATCTGGTGGAACTCCCGGGCATTCAACTGGCGGGTCCGGCTGCCGTCATACTTGGCCAGCGCCGTGAACAGCACCGTCCGGATCGGCACGTTGATACCGACACCCAGGGTGTCGGTGCCGCAGATCACCCGCAGCAGTCCGCGCTGCGCCAGCTGTTCGACCAGTCGACGGTACTTGGGCAGCATGCCGGCATGATGCACGCCGATGCCCTGGCGAAGCAGCCGGGACAGCGTCGCACCGAATCCGGCGCTGAAGCGGAAAGCGCCGATCGCCTCCGCGATGGCGTCCTTCTGCTCCCGGGTGGCGACGGTCATGCTCAGCATCGACTGGGCGCGCTCCAGCGCCGCCAGCTGCGAGAAGTGCACGACGTAGACGGGGGCGCCCCCCGTGTGCATCAGCTCGTCGATCGTCTCGTGCACGGGCGTCAGCACATAGCTGAAAGTCAGCGGAATCGGCCGGGTCACCCCCGTGACGGAGGCTGTCGGCCGCCCCGTGCGGCGGGTCAGGTCGGTGGCCAGTTCGGTGACGTCACCGAGGGTCGCACTCATCAGCAGGAATTGCACCTCGGGCAGCGCCAGCAGTGGAAGCTGCCATGCCCAGCCCCGATCGGGGTCACCGTAGTAGTGGAACTCGTCCATCACGACCTGGCCGACCGGGGTTGCCTGCCCCATCCGCAGCGCCAGATTCGCGAGGATCTCGGCCGTGCAGCAGATCAGGGGGGCGTCGGCATTGACGGCCGAATCGCCCGTCATCATGCCGACGTTCTCAGCGCCGAAGACCTCCACCAGCGCGAAGAACTTCTCGCTGACCAGAGCCTTGATCGGTGCCGTGTAGAAGCTCCGCCGACCCTGACTCAGGGCGATCGCGTGGGCGCCGATCGCGACCAGAGACTTGCCCGTGCCGGTCGGCGTACTGAGGATCACGTTGGCACCGCCGACCAGCTCGATCATCGCCTCTTCCTGGGCGGGATAGAGCTCGAAACCGTGATCCTTCGCCCAGCCGGTGAAGGCATCGAAGGCGGCATCGGCGTCGAAGTCGGCCGGCATCCGGTCGAGCAGCGACAGCAGGGCTTCGGAATCAGGCATCTGCTCTCGATCCTGCCTTATCCGGCGATCCGGATCTGCCGCGCCCCGCCGAGCGTTACCCGCTCAGCTGACGCCGCGCAGGTCGATCACGAAGATCAGGGTCTTGCCACTGAGCCGGTGTCCGCCGCCAGCCGGACCGTAGGCCAGACGCGGCGGAATGGTCAGCTGCCGACGGCCGCCGACTCTCATTCCGGGGATGCCCTCCTGCCAGCCCTTCACCAGCTGTCGGAGCGGGAAGTTGATGGACTGGCCTCGGCTCCAGGATGAATCGAACTCCTCGCCGGTGTCGTATTCCACGCCGAGATAGTGCACGTCGACAGTCGAGTCGGGGCCGGCTTCCGCGCCGGTGCCCTCCACGATGTCGACGATGATGAGTTCATCTGCGGCGGGCCCTTCGGGGGCGTCGATTTCGGGTTTGGCGTTCAGATCGGTCATGTGACAAGTCAACAACATTTCCGGCACGGATGCGAAGCACAACTCGCGGCTCGCTCACAGCATCTCGTTACCCTCCGCCGACATAATTGGAATATCTGCTGCACTGGGCATTCGCTCGATTCTTGACTGGGAAGTCACTGCCGAGGAGATACTGCCAAGCGTGAGCACCACCCCCGACCCCGCCGTGCAATTCATCAGGACCAAACCCGGCGGCGCAATGCTGAACCACACCACCGCCTATTCCAGTCTGTTGCAGACCGTGAAGAATCTGGGCCTGCTGAAACGCCGGACCGGTTACTACTGGATCATGTTCAGTGTTCTCGCCGTTGCCTTGTCGAGCATATGGGTCGGTTTCATCCTGCTCGGCGAAAGCTGGTTCCAGTTGCTGCTGGCCGCCGCGATGGGCATCGTCCTCACCCAGTTCGCGTTTCTCGCTCACGAGGCTTCGCACCGCCAGGTATTCGAATCCGGCCCTGCGAACGATCGAGCCGGTCGCTGGCTGGCCAATGCCGTCGTCGGCATCAGCTACTCGTGGTGGATGAGCAAGCACTCCAGACACCACGCCCACCCCAATCAGGTCGGCCGGGATCCCGATATCGAACCCGACTTCATCGTGTTCCAGAAAGAGCACGCCGAGAAGGTGGGTCGTTTCGGTGCCCTGTTCACGCGCCGTCAGGGCTGGCTTTTCTTCCCTGCGCTGCTGCTGGAGGGCTTCAACCTCTACTGGCACGGCCTGCGCACAGTGTTCGGACCGGGCAAGGTCGAGAAGCGCTGGCTTGAGATCACCATGATCACGCTGCGCCTCGGCGTCTACGTGGCGATCCTCTTCGTCTTCCTGCCGCTCGGGATGGCCTTCGCGTTCCTTGCGGTGCAAATGGCCGTCTTCGGCCTGTACATGGGCGCCTCCTTCGCCCCCAACCACAAGGGCATGCCGGTGCTGCCGCACGACAGCAAGGTCGACTTCCTGAGCCGCCAGGTACTGACCAGCCGCAACATCCGGGGCGGATTTGCAATGGACACGTTCATGGGCGGGCTCAACTACCAGATCGAGCATCACCTGTTCCCCAACATGCCCAGGCCGCACCTGCGCAAGGCGCAGGAAATCGTCAAAGAGTACTGCGAGACTCATAAGCTTCCGTACACCGAGACGAGTCTGTTCGAGTCCTACGGGATCGTGGTCCGCTATCTCAATGACGTGGGCCTGGCCGCCCGGGACCCCTTCGACTGCCCGATGGTGTCCCAGTACCGGCACCGCTGATCCCGTTCGGCAGCCGAATCGGCTTCGTGGCCCCTGCAGTTCGTTCCCGAGGTCACTCGATGAGCGGCATGGCGGTGGGGGGCGCCATGGTCCCGCTCAGCCGATCCGGCTCCAGCAGCCGCTCGACCTCCTCACGCGTGAGCAGACCGGCGGACACCACCAGATCGGCGATGCTGGCATTGCTGGTCAGCGCCTCGTGTGCCAGGCGGGCGGCGCGAGCATAGCCGATGTATGGCGTGAGCGCGGTGACGACGCCGACCGATACCGCAACGTCGCCGGCGAGCTTCGACTCGTTGGCCGTGATGCCGTCGATGCAGTTGACCCTCAGCGTCTGGCAGGCCCCGGTCAGCCAGACGATGCTCTGCAGCAGTGAGTGCGCGATCACCGGCTCGAAGGCGTTCAGCTGCAGTTGACCGGCCTCGGCCGCAGCGGTCACCGTCGCATCGGCGCCGATGATCGAGAAGGCGACCTGGTTGACCGCCTCGGGGATCACCGGGTTGACCTTGCCCGGCATGATGCTTGAACCGGCCTGTCTGGCCGGCAGGTTGATCTCGCCGAAACCGGCCTGAGGTCCGCTGGAAAGCAGTCGAAGATCATTGCAGATCTTCGAGAGCTTCACGGCGGCGCGCTTCAGCGTGCCCGAGAGCGTCATGAAAGACCCGGCGTCGCTGGTCGCCTCGATCAGGTCACCCGCGATCTCCAGGTCGAGCCCGGTGATCTGATTGAGGTGACGCAGCACGGTGACCGAGAAGCGCGGGTCAGCGGTGATCCCGGTGCCGATCGCCGTCGCGCCCATGTTGATGTCGGAGACCACCCAGATCGACTCGGTAAGCCGGTCGTTGTCCATCGTGAGCGTGTTCGCGAAGCCGCGGAATTCTTGGCCGAGAGTCATCGGAACGGCATCCTGCAGCTGGGTGCGGCCGATCTTGAGCACGTTCCGGAACTGGCGACCTTTGGCCGCGAATGCATCGCGCAGCAGGGCGTGTTCGACCAGCAGCCTCCTCATCGCATAGATCAGCGCGATCTTGACCGCCGTCGGATAGGTGTCGTTGGTGCTCTGGGAACGGTTGACGTGATCGATGGGGCTGATTCGCTGGTACTCGCCCTTGTTCCAGCCACCCAGCTCCAGTGCGCGATTGGCGATCACCTCGTTGACGTTCATATTGGTCGAGGTGCCGGCGCCGCCCTGGATCACCCCCACCACGAACTGGTCGAGCAGGGCACCGCCCCTGATCTCCTCGCAAGCCCGGTCGATCAGCTCGGCGATGCGGGGGTCGATCGTGCCGAGTTCCGCGTTCGCGCGAGCCGAGGCCTGCTTGACGTCGGCATAGGCGTGGATCAGGTCGGGATACACGCCGATGGCCCGCCGTGAGATCGGGAAGTTGACCAGGGCGCGTGCGGTATGCGCTCCCCAGTAGACGTCACCGGGCACGTCCATCGTGCCGAGGGAGTCGACCTCCCGCCGGTACCCCGCGGGCGGCTCTGCCCCACCGGACGCCGCAACTCGCGAATCAGTCACGAGTCCAGCCTACGTCCGCCTACCGCGCTGCGCCCCGCACGAGCGTGCACTCGATGGACGTTACTGCTCGCGCAGGATCTCGTCCTCGACCGCGCCGCCGTAGCCCTCCTGCTCTGGGTCACCGTGCAGACCGCCCGTCAGGGCGTACTCCTCCTCGGGCGAGAGCACCAGATGGTTGCGCCCATAGAGAGCGAAAGCCAGCAGTCCCACGATGAAAGCGACCAGGAAAGTTATCACCGCCGTCTGGAAAGTCGAGTTCAAGAGGATTCCCAGGAAGGCCGCAAAAGAGATCAGGAAGGCGACGACCGCGCCCCAGATACCCGTAGGGCTGAGGTATGGGCGTTTCGCATTCGGGAACTTCTTGCGCAGCACCACGAACGCGGCCATCTGCATCATGTAGGAGATGACGGCGCCGAACACTGCGATGAAGAGGATGACTCCGGTTGCGGATCCCGCCGCCGCCTCGTTGAACGACGGCAGGACGATGAGCACGAACGTCAGGATCAGGTACCCGATGACACCGCCGACGAGCAACGCAACCCAGGGCGTTTGGTGTTTCTTGCCCGTGAGCGAGAGGAACTTGGGGTAGTAGCCGGCGCGCGAGAGCGAGTACATGTTGCGTCCGTACGCGAACATGATGCCCTGCAGTGAAGCGAGCAGTCCGACAAGTGCGAAGAGAGCGAGGATGCCCGCGACGCTTTCCGGCAGGAAGGCACGGAAACCGGCCAGCAGAGGTTCGTCACCATCGCCCGGCGATACGGTGATCGCGGCGGTTCCTGTCACCGCGGGGTTCAGAACCAGGACGAGCAGGGCGGTGACCACGAGGGTGATGACACCCCAGACGCCCGCCTTCGGAATGTCCTTGGCGGGGTTGTGCGCCTCTTCAGCGGCCAGCGGCAGCTCCTCGATGCCGAGAAAGAACCAGATCGCGAAGGGCAGCGCGAAGAGGATGCCGATCATCGCCGAATGGCAGGAAGGACGAGTGCCCCTCGGTCGCCGTGAGGTCGAACAGTCGGGAGAAGTCGACACTGCCCGTCGCGATGGCCGCGACGGCGAAGTAGGCGATGACCGCGAGGGAGATGATCGCGACGACAAGGGCGAAACGGAATCCGATCGCGGCGCCGAGTGAGTTGAGGCCGATGAAGAGCGCGTAGAGGATGATCCACCAGAGCCAAGCGGGCAGGCTGAACCCGGTCAGCGAGGCCAGTGCGGAGTCGGCATAGACACCCGAGAACCAGACGACCACAGCAGTCGTCACGACGTACTCGATCGTCTCGGCGAATCCCGTGACGAATCCGCCCCACGGTCCCATTGCCGCCCGAGAGAACGAGTACGCACCGCCGGTGTGCGGCATCGCGGCCGACATCTCGCCGATCGAGAAGATCATGGTGAAGTACATTACGGCGATCAGGATGGTACCGATCAGAGCCGCTCCCCACCCGGTGGTAGCCAGGCCGACGTTCCATCCGGAGAAGTCCCCCGAGATGACAGCGGCGATGCCGATTCCCCAGAGACCCCAGAACCCTGCTGATCGCCGGAGCTTGCGTTTGTCGAAGTATCCCGCTTCCGCCTTGGAATAGGTGACACCGGAGACATGTGTGGTGGTGCTCTCAGACATTCGTTCCTCCCAGAACGCTAAGCCGGCGCAGTCCCCTGCCTGCATGTTGCCCAAGAGCTTGTCGGCTATTGGTACCTGATGTCTACCTTTGGATGTAAATTGCTCGTTACATGTGGGCCGTCGCCTCAGCGATGTCGTGATGTAATGGTCGAGCGCTGGCCCAATGTCCAACTGTGAAGGAGCGACGAATGAACCCGGTATCGGGCAACCTGACTCTCGATGGGCTGAGTGATCGGATCGCCGCAGGAGAAATCGACACCGTCATCGTCGCCTTCACCGATATGCAGGGCAGACTGGTCGGCAAACGGGTTTCGGCAAGGCTCTTCCTCGAGGAGGTCGCCGCGCACGGAGCCGAATGCTGCAACTACCTGCTCGCGGTCGATGTGGAGATGAACACGGTCGAGGGCTATCGGATGTCCAGCTGGGGAACCGGCTATGGCGACATGGCGATGATCGCCGACCTCGACACCCTGCGGCTGGCCCCATGGCTGCCGGGCACGGCGATGGTCACGGCCGATCTGCACTGGCTCGACGAACGCCCGGTCGAGCCATCGCCACGGCAGATCCTGAAGCGCCAGCTCGAGCGGCTGGCCGCGAAGGGGCTGATCCCCTACGTCGGCACCGAGCTGGAATTCATTGTCTTCGAGGACAGTTACCGCCAGGCCTGGAAGGCCGGATACCGGGGTCTGACGCCGGCGAGCGACTACAACATCGACTACGCCCTGCTGGCCTCGACCAGGATGGAGCCGCTGCTGCGCGACATCCGAGTGTCGATGGACGGCGCCGGCATGTACTGCGAGGGCGTCAAGGGCGAGTGCAACTACGGGCAGCAGGAGATCGCATTCCGCTACGCGCATGCGCTGGCCACCTGCGACAACCACTCGATCTACAAGAATGGGGCCAAGGAGATCGCCGACAGTCACGGCCAGAGCCTGACCTTCATGGCGAAGTTCAACGAACGCGAAGGCAACAGCTGCCATGTGCACCTGTCGCTGCGCACCGAGGACGGCACCGCGGTCTTCGCCGATGACTCCGCCGACCACGGCATGTCCACGATGTTCCGGCAGTTCATCGCGGGCCAGCTGGCGGCGATGCGCGAGTTCACCCTGTTCTTCGCCCCCAACATCAACTCCTACAAGCGATACGTCGACGGCAGTTTCGCGCCGACGGCGATCGCCTGGGGTCTGGACAACCGGACCTGCGCGATCCGCGTCGTCGGCCACGGCGCCTCGATCCGCCTGGAGAACCGGGTTCCGGGCGGCGACGTCAACCAGTACCTCGCGGTCGCCGCGATGATCGCCGCAGGCCTGTACGGCATCGAGCACGAGCTCGAACTGGGCGCGGAGACGACCGGCAACGGCTATCAGAGCGACGCCGAACGGGTACCCACCTCACTGCGCGATGCCGCCGCCCTGTTCGCCGAGTCGACGATCGCCCGCGAGGCCTTCGGCGACGAGGTCGTCGAGCACTACCTCAACAATGCGCGGATCGAACAGCAGGCGTATGACGCCGCGGTGACGGACTGGGAGCGGGTGCGCGGCTTTGAGCGACTCTGAGGGTCTCCGACCCGTCATCGGACTGACCACCTACCTCGAGCAGGCCAAGACCGGGGTCTGGGATGTGCCCGCCGCCTTCCTGCCGCGCAGTCTATTTCGACGCAGTGACCCGCGCCGGCGGTATCGCGGTGCTGCTGCCGCCGCAGCCGGTCGACACTGCGGTGGCGAGCAGGATCATCGGCCGTCTCGACGGCCTCATCGTCACCGGCGGCAAGGATGTCAACCCCGCACGCTACGGAGCACAGCCGCACCCCGCAACCGACGAACCGCGCCCAGACCGCGACGTCTGGGAGGATGCCCTGCTCAGCGAGGCGATCAGGACCGGGCTGCCCTTCCTCGGCATCTGCCGGGGAGCCCAGCTGCTCAACGTCAGCCTCGGCGGCACGCTGCACCAGCACCTGCCGGAGGTGGTCGGCGACGATCGCTACCAGCGCGGCGGCGGGGTGTTCACGGAACTGCCCGTCGCGGTCGAGCCGGACTCGCGCCTTGCCGGACTGGTCGGCGACACCATCGACGTCAAGGTGTACCACCATCAGGCGATCGACCGAGTCGCCGAGCCCCTGGTCGTGACCGCGCGCTCGGAGGACGGCGTGATCGAGGCGGTCGAACTGCCTGGTGTCCCCTTCGGGCTCGCCGTGCAGTGGCACCCCGAGGAGACCGGCGAGGACCTGCGCCTGTTCCGGGGCCTCGTCGAGGCCGCGCGCGCACCCCGGACGGTGAGCGCATGAACACCCTCACCCTGATCAACCCGGCCACGGAGGCGCGGATCACCGAGCTGGAGCGCGCGGACGCCAGGCAGACCGACGAGGCCGTCGCCCGTGCCGCCGTCGCGGGTCGACGCTGGGCGGCACTGGCCCCCGCCGACCGGGCCCTCGGCCTGCGCCGGTTCGCGGCAGCGGTCGACGCCGCACGCGAGGAGCTGGCCCAGCTCGAGGTGATGAACTCGGGCCACCCGATCACCCAGGCGCGCTGGGAGGCCGGCCACGTGCGCGACGTGCTCGAGTACTACTCAGCCGGCCCCGAACGGCTCTTCGGCAAGCAGATTCCGGTGGCCGGCGGCATCGACATCACCTTCCACGAGCCGCTCGGCGTGGTCGGCCTGATCACGCCGTGGAACTTCCCGATGACGATCGCCGCTTGGGGATTCGCACCGGCGCTCGCGGCCGGCAACGCCGTCGTGCTCAAGCCCGCCGAGTGGACACCGCTGACCTCGCTGCGACTGGCCGAAATCGCCCTCGAGTCCGGACTTCCCGCCGGTCTCTTCCAGGTCATCGCCGGCAGCGGTGCCGTGGTCGGTGAGCGCCTGGTCGCCCACCCCGATGTCCGCAAGATCGTCTTCACCGGCTCGACGGCGGTCGGCAAGCGAATTCTGAGCTCCGCCGCCGCCTCGGTGAAGCGGGTGACCCTGGAGCTCGGCGGTAAGAGCGCCAACATCGTGTTCGCCGACTCCGATCTGGAGAGAGCTGCTGCGACCGCACCCTACGGCGTCTTCGAGAACGCCGGGCAGGACTGCTGTGCGCGCAGTCGGATCCTGGTGCAGAGAAGTGTGTTCGAGCGGTTCATGGAGTTGCTCGAGCCGGCTGTGGCCGGGGTCGTCGTCGGCGACCCGCGCGAGGAGGCGACCGAGATGGGACCGCTCGTGTCCCGAGCGCATTTCGACAGCGTCTGCAGTTTCGTGCCCGATGACGCGCCGGTGGCATTCCGGGGCACTGCGCCAACAGGGCCCGGATTCTGGTTCCCGCCGACGGTGCTGACCCCGGGCCGCGGCGACCGCTCGATGACCGAGGAGATCTTCGGCCCCGTCGTGGCGGTGGTGCCCTTCGAGGACGAAGCTGACGCCATCGCGCTGGCGAACGCCACCGAGTACGGACTGTCCGGCTCGATCTGGACCAGGGACCTCTCCCGGGCGATCCGGGTCTCCCGCGGCGTGGAATCCGGAAACCTGTCGGTGAACTCGCACTCCTCGGTGCGCTACTCGACCCCCTTCGGCGGTTTCAAGCAGTCGGGGCTGGGCCGCGAGCTGGGGCCGGATGCCCCACTGGCCTTCACCGAGACCAAGAACGTCTTTCTCGCCATCGATCCCGCCTGAATCCTCGACAGCCAAGGAGTACCCGTGAGCATCACCCCCGTCGACCTGACCCAGCGCCTGGCCGGCAAGGTCGCCGTGATCACCGGCGGCGGCAGCGGCATCGGACTGGCGACGGCCCGCCGCTTCACCGCGGAAGGCGCCTTCGTGGTCATCGCCGATGTCGACTCGGTGGCCGGGAACGCGGCGGCCGAGGAGGTGAACGGCTTCTTCTTCAAGGTCGACGTCGCCGACCAGGCTGAGGTCGACCTGCTTTTCGACACCGTCGCCGAGAAATTCGGCTCCGTCGACATCGCCTTCAACAACGCCGGGATCTCCCCCGCCGATGACGACTCGATCGAGACCACCGAACTGCCGGCGTGGCAGCGCGTGCAGGACATCAACCTGAAGTCCGTCTACCTGTGTTCCCGCGCGGCGCTCAGACACATGGTCCGCCAGCAGTCCGGTTCCATCATCAACACGGCATCCTTCGTGGCGGTGCTCGGATCGGCGACATCGCAGATCTCGTACACCGCCTCCAAAGGCGGGGTGCTGGCGATGACCCGGGAACTCGGCGTGCAGTTCGCCCGCCAGGGCATCCGGGTGAATGCGCTCTGCCCCGGGCCGGTGAACACCCCGCTGCTGCAGGAACTCTTCGCCAGCGATCCGGAACGCGCCGCGCGGCGGATGGTGCACGTGCCGAAGGGCCGTTTCGCCGAGCCGGAGGAACTGGCCGCCGCCGTCGCGTTCCTGGCCAGCGATGACGCCTCCTTCATCACCGCCTCCTCGTTCATGGTCGACGGAGGCATCAGTTCGGCCTACGTGACCCCCCTGTGATGGTGCCGTGACGAACGCGGAACTGCCCGACCTCGACGAGGCCCGAAGCACACAGGAGGTGCCGTGACGAACGCGGAACTGCCCGACCTCGACGAGGCTCGAAGCACACAGGAGGTGCTGCTTCGGCCGATTCGCGAGGGCAACGCCTTCGAGGACACGGTCAACCGACTTCTGCAGACCATCCGCCTTGGCGTCGTCGCGCCGGGCGAGGCGCTTCCCGCCGAGCGCGATCTGGCCACCCGGTTCGGGGTCAGTCGCGACACCGTGCGCGATGCCATCCGGTCGCTGGCCGAGGCAGGCTACGTCGAATCCCGAAGGGGCCGTTACGGCGGCACTTTCGTCTGCGACACACAGCCCGTGCCCGGTCGGGGAGGGGACAACGAGCCGACACCGGTCAGCGCTGCCGAGCTGGCGGACATCCTCGGTCTGCGGGAGATCCTCGAGGTCGGCGCCGCCCGCTCCGCGGCGGCCAGAAGTCTGACTGCGACGGAACGGGAAGAACTCTGGTCTCGGCTGCGGGCGGTCCGAGACTCCGATCCGGCCGACTACCGGCGATTCGACTCCCGGCTGCACCTGTACATCGGCGAATTGGTGGGTGCGCCCTCGCTGCTGCCGGTGCTCGCTGACAACCGGATGCGCGTGAACGTCCTGCTGGATGACATCCCGCTGCTGGAACGCAACATCACGCACTCCGATCAGCAGCATGAAGCGATCGTGATCGCCATCCTGACCGGCCAGACCGAGCAGGCGGCGGCGGCGATGGCCGAGCACCTGGCCGGCACGGCGGCCCTGCTGCGCGGCTTCCTCGGCTGAACTCGACACCGCCGTCACGGGCACGCTCCACCTGCGGGGTGGCGAAGCGCGGGGCGCTCGATCGACGGGGATGCGGTGGCTAGGCTGATCGGATGAGTACCTTCTCCGTTTCTGCCGAGGTGGCCGATGCCCTCGAGTCCGGTCGGCCCGTCGTCGCCCTCGAGTCCACGATCATCTCGCACGGGCTGCCCCGTCCGCGCAATCATGTTGCGGCGGTCGAGTTCGAGGAGATCCTGCGCTCGCGGGGCGTGACCCCGGCGACGATCGCCGTCCTCGACGGGATCCCGCAGGTGGGGCTCACGGCAGAGGGGCTGCGCCGGATCGCCGAAGAGGATCTGGCGAAGGCCAGTGTCCGCGACCTCCCGGTGCTGGCAGCGAAGGGCAGCAGCGGTGCGACCACCGTCGCCGCCACCGCCCATCTGGCGGCCATGGCCGGGATCGAGGTTTTCGCAACCGGCGGCCTGGGCGGCGTGCACCGCGGCGCGGGCAGCACCTTCGACGAATCGGCCGACCTCGCCACCCTGGCGATCACTCCGGTCGCCGTCGTATCGGCCGGCGTGAAGAGCGTGCTCGACATCGCGGCCACGCTCGAGCGGCTTGAAACCCTCAGTGTGCCGGTGATCGGCTATCGCACGAACGTCTTCCCAAGTTTCTGGCTGACAGAGTCGGCCCACCCGGTCGAGTGGCGGGTGGACAGCCCCGAGGAGGTCGCCGCGGTGATCCGCGCGCAACGGGAAGTCGGTCACGGCCAGGGCATCGTGGTGGCCAACCCGCTCCCGATCGGGCAGCAGTGGGATCCGGCAGCGCACGACCGCGTGCTGGCCGCCGCTCTCGCCGCCGCCGAGGAACGGGGCATCCGCGGCAAGGCGGTCACACCGTTCCTGCTGAGCTTCATCGTCGACGCCTCGGGCGGGGTCTCACTCGAGGTCAACCTCAACATTGCCCGCAACAACGTCCAGCTGGCCGCCGAGATCGCCATCGTGCTTGCGGGGTCCCGGTGATGGCCGCGGACGGCGCCCGAGTTCTCGTCGTCGGTGACGTGATCGACGACGTGATCGTCACTCCTGAAACTGCCATCCGAGCCGACACCGACACCTCCGCGCGGATCGAGAGGCGGGCCGGCGGATCGGCGGCCAACGTCGCGGCCTGGCTTGGGCATCTGGGCGCCGAAGTCGACTTCGTCGGCACCGTGGGCGCCGACGATGACTTCCGGCACACCGAACTTCTGCGCCAATACGGCGTCACCGCGATGATCACGGGCTCAACCCAGGCGGCAACCGGGACGATCATCGTCATCGTCGACGGCGAGCGCCGCACGATGCTGACCGACCGGGGCGCGAATCTGCTGACCGGCCCCGACTCGGTGCCGGATCTCACCCCGTACCGGCACCTGCACCTGACCGGCTACAGCGTGTTCACCGGAAGCGATGATGCCGGCTGGCAGGCGGTCATCTCCCGGGCCCACGACGCCGGCGCCACGGTGTCGGTGGATACCAGCAGCGCCGGCTATCTTGCCGACTTCGGCGTCGACCGGTTCCTCGACATCATCGACGGCACCGACCTGCTGCTGCCGAACTGGGACGAGGCGAGAGTGCTCGTCGGGCGGAAGGACCAGGCGGACTGCACAGCGGCGCTCGCGGAACGTTTTGGCCTGGTGGTGCTCACCTCGGGAAGTGCGGGAGTC
>CAVPES010000012.1:0-12190 GCA_963703545.1 uncultured Actinomycetota bacterium | reverse complement strand
TGTCGTTGCCTTCGGCTCGTTACGTATTGCTAGATCCATGCAACCAGAGTAGGCGGCGGGCGGGCGCGGCGGCCCGATAAACTTGGTCGATCCCCGAAACGGAGAACCGTGTCCGAACTGACCATCCGCGCCACCGCGATTCCCGGGGTCCTGCTGCTCGAACTGCCCGTGCACGGCGACGCCCGCGGCTGGTTCAAGGAGAACTGGCAGCGCGAGAAGATGGTCGCCCTCGGGCTGCCCGACTTCGGCCCGGTGCAGAACAACATCTCCTTCAACGCCACGCGTCGGCGCCACCCGCGGCATCCACACCGAGCCCTGGGACAAGTTCGTCTCGGTCGCCGCCGGCCGGATCTTCGGAGCGTGGGTCGACCTGCGCGAGGGGGAAACCTTCGGAACCGTGGTGACGGCGGAACTCGGACCGGGACTGGCGATCTTCCTGCCCCGCGGCGTCGGCAACTCCTACCAGACGCTGGCGCCGGACACTGTCTACACCTATCTGGTCAACGAGCACTGGAGTCCGGAAGCGAGCTACACCTTCCTGAACCTCGCCGATGAGAGTGCGGCGATCCGCTGGCCGATCCCGCTGGCCGAGGCCGAGATCTCCCAGAAGGACCTGGCGCACCCCCGGCTCGCGGCCGTCACCCCCTTCGCGCCCCGCCGCACCCTGGTGCTCGGTGCCGACGGCCAGCTGGGGCGGGCACTCCGGGCGGTGCTGCCCGACGCCGAGTTCGCCGGCCGGGCCGACTTCGACCTGAGCGACTCCGTCGCCTGGGCGTCGCGAGCGTGGAGCCAATACGACACGGTCATCAACGCCGCCGCCTACACGAACGTCGACGGCGCCGAGACGGCCGAGGGCCGCCGGGACGCCTGGCGGATCAACGCGGCCGCGACGAGTCAGCTGGCCCGGACGGCGATCGAGCACCGGCTGCGCGTCGTGCACGTCTCCAGCGACTACGTCTTCGACGGCTCGCGGGAGATCCATGACGAGTCCGAGGAGCCCAGCCCGCTCGGCGTCTACGCGCAGACCAAGGCCGCCGCCGACGCGATCGTGGCCACGATCCCCCGGCACTACATCGTCCGCACCAGCTGGGTCATCGGCGAGGGGCGCAACTTCGTGCGGACGATGGCAGAGCTGGCCGCGCGCGGGGTCGACCCCCGGGTCGTCGACGACCAGTTCGGCAGACTCTCCTTCGCCACCGATATCGCCGCCGGCATCGCGCACCTGCTGGATTCGGGCGCCGAATTCGGCACCTACAACCTGACCAGCGCCGGCGCGGTGCACAGCTGGGCCGACATCGCCAGGCAGGTCTTCCACCTCACCGGCCACGATCCCGCCCGGGTCACCGGGATCAGCAGCCTGGACTACTTCGCGGGCAGGGATTCCATCGCCCCGCGACCCCGGCACAGCACGCTGAGCCTGGCCAGGATCACCTCGACCGGATTCGCGCCGCGCGACGGCACCGAGGCCCTCCGCGACTACCTGGCCGGCTCCACCGCGACACGGCCCGCTTGAGCCGATTCCGCAGGCCGAAAACACGCAACCGCGGGGCGGCCGCGACGGCTCGCCGCCACCGGCGGAGGGTAGAGTGAACCGCGTGACCCCCGAGACTTCGAGCCCCGTGCCCGACGGCCCCACCGGCCCCATGACGACAGCCGCCAAACTGGCCGACTTCAAGGCGCGTTACCACGAAGCGGTGACGGCCAGCGGCGAGGCCGCGGTCGAGAAGCAGCACGCCAAGGGCAAGCAGACCGCCCGCGAGCGCATCGCACAACTGCTGGATAGCGGCTCCTTCGTCGAGCTGGACGAGTTCGTCCGGCACCGGAGCCACGGCTTCGACATGGAGAAATCCCGCCCCTACGGGGATGCCGTCGTCACTGGTACCGGCACCATCCACGGCCGCCAGGTCGCCGTCTACGCGCAGGACTTCTCGATTCTGGGCGGATCTCTCGGCGAAGTGGCCGGCGAGAAGATCGTCAAGATCATGGACCTTGCCCTGAGGACCGGCGTGCCGATCATCGGGATGCTGGATTCGGGGGGTGCCCGGATCCAGGAGGGCGTCGTCGCCCTCGGCAAGTACGGCGAGATCTTCCGCCGCAACACCGCAGCCTCCGGCGTCATCCCGCAGATCTCGATCATCATGGGACCCGCCGCGGGCGGCGCCGTCTACTCGCCGGCGCTGACCGACTTCGTGATCATGGTGGACAAGACCAGCCAGATGTTCGTCACCGGACCCGACGTGATCAAGACCGTCACCGGCGAGGACGTCGGCATGGAGAAGCTCGGCGGCGCCCTCACCCACAACAAGGTCTCGGGCGTCTCGCACTACCTCGCCAGCGACGAGGACGATGCGCTGGATTTCGCGCGCACCCTGCTCAGCTATCTGCCGGACAACAACATGAGCGAGGTCCCGGTCTACGACAGCGCGGTCGAACTGGAGATCACCGATGACGACCGGCGCCTGAACACGATCATCCCTGACTCGCCCAACCAGCCCTACGACATGCACACCATCATCGACCACATCGTCGATGGCGGCGAATTCCTGGAGATCCAGCCGCTGTACGCGCCCAACATCCTGGTCGGCTTCGCCCGGGTCGAGGGCCGCTCCGTCGGCGTCGTCGCCAACCAGCCCAACGCCATGGCCGGCACCCTGAATATCGCGGCGGGCGAGAAGGCCGCGCGTTTCGTGCGATTCTGCGACGCCTTCTCGATTCCGATCCTGACCCTGGTCGACGTCCCCGGCTACCTGCCCGGAACGGACCAGGAGTGGTCGGGGGTGATCCGCCGGGGTGCCAAGCTGCTCTACGCGTACGCGGAGGCGACGGTTCCGCTGGTGACGATCATCACCCGCAAGGCCTACGGCGGCGCCTACATCGTGATGGGCTCCAAGCAGCTCGGCGCTGACATGAACCTCGCCTGGCCGACGGCCGAGATCGCGGTGATGGGCGGCCAGGGTGCCGTCAACATCCTGTACCGCAACGAACTTCGCGCGGCGGAGGCCAACGGCGAGGACGTCGCCGCGGTGCGCACCAAGCTGGCGAACGAGTACACCTACAGCGTCGCCAGCCCGTACCTCGCCGCCGAGCGCGGCGAACTCGACGGCGTGATCGAACCCGCGGCGAGCCGGGTCGCCGTCATCAAGGCCCTGCGCGCCCTGCGCACCAAGCGGGCGAGCCTGCCGCCGAAGAAGCACGGGAACATTCCCCTGTGAGCGGGCACCAGATTCCGTACCGGATCTTCCCCGTGCGACTCGTCTCGGGCAACCCCAAGCCGGACGAGATGGCCGCCGCGTCGACGGTGCTGGCCGCGAGAATCGAGGCGGTCAGGAAGATGCCGACCGAGGAGCAGCCGCCCCAATCGCGCTGGCAGCAGGGCGTCGGCCCGCTGCGCCAGCGCTGGGGCACCGGATCGAGCGGCTGGCGCAGCTTCGGCGGCTGAGTGCTTTGTACCCCTCCGACACTGCTGTAGTCGGCAAGGAGTCTCGGACTCGCCATTCGTCCGGGGGATTCTGCGTCTCCCAATTTTCCCGTTTGTCCCCTATGATTGCCGCATAACACAATCCGGCTAGCTGCGCTTTCCCGCCGCTCGAATTCGCGACGCGCAGCGAAGCGAGAGCCGCACCCGCCCGATGCATGGATACATTGCCGCGCGGGGCGGATGGTGAGGGCGGTATTCGGGTTATCTCCCTCCCCGGGGTGGGGTCGGCGGTGATGTCGGCCCCACCCACTGACTTCAGGTTCCCATCCTCGCGGTTGCGTCGTCGCTGCGCTCGCGCCGGGGGATCTCCAGCCAGAGTTCGACCCGATCGCCCGGCGCCTGCTCGCCCAGCGCGATCGCCCCCGTGTTGACGGAGCTCACCGCGACAACGGTGACGGCGATCTCGGAGTCGGCCGGCAGTGATCGGATCACCACATGATCGCTCTGGACACCCGTCAGGGCCGCCGCCACCTGGCCGAGAATCCGGTCGCGATCCTCCTCCGCGACGTACTCCAGTTCACCCGGATCGAACAGGCTGACGGTCGCACCGCGGCGACGAAGATCGGCCACGACGGCTCGCACGGAGTCGTTCAGCAGTCCGCGGCCGCGGATCTCGTCCCGAAGGCCCGCCTCCATGACCAGGCACTCGCGGCGCTCCGCCGCCGTGAGCACCGCGTCGCGCTGGGCGATCAGGCGCAGCATCCCGGCGACGGTCTGAGACGTGCGCGCGAGGCGGACCACCCGCTCGCTGATGCGCGCCTCCTGTTCGGCCTCCCATTCGGCGGCCTGCCGTCGCGCGCGCGCGTACTGCCGGACATCGCGATCCGCCTTCTCGAAGCCGCTCATGGACACCTGCGCCACCGCGACCCAGGCGACGCTGCCGATGACACCGATCGGGCCGAGCACCGCAACACCCCCCCAGGCGATGCTGAGCAGCACCAGGGTCGCAACGGTGATGTAGGCGATCAGACCTCGACCGCGGGTGAGCGTGATCAGCGCCAGCAGTCCGACCGCGGCGACATGCCAGGTGGCGTAGCCGTTCGCGGCGCTCGCATCGAGCTGGCTGGTGACCAGCAGTGTGATCGCCACCGAGACGGCAAGGTTCAGCAGCGCCAGCCAGAGCGGCATCCGGCCCGACCAGCCCGGCCACAGGCTCGCCGCCACGGCTGCCAGGTACAGAGCGAGGGCCAGCCATGCCGACGCGGGATCCGCGGGGACGTCCATGGTGACGAGCGCCAGGATGACGACGTACGCCCCGAAGGCGGCCCCCAGGGCCAGCAGGCGTGAGCGAGGTGCCGCGATCACGGCTGCACCTGCCCTGCCTCATCGGCGACGGCAACCGAATCCCCGTGCAACAGGTGCGTCTGCGCCGGCCACACCAGCGTGACGACGGTCCCCTGCCCCGGCCCGGACCTGATCGACACTTCCCCACCCGCCACTTCGATGCGCTCGATGATCGAGAGCCGGATCCCCAGCCGCTCGGCCGGGACCATTGCGGGATCGAAGCCCGAGCCGGTATCCCGGACGGTGATCGTGATGACCCCCTCGGCGGTCGCCTGCATCGTGACCGTGCGCTCGACTTCGCTTCCGCCGGCATGCTGGATGCTGTTCTGCACCGCCTGCAGGGCCGCCGAATAGATCGCTTCGCCGGCCGCCACCGGCAGCGTGCCGATCATGGGGCCGAGCGTCGACACCTCGACCGGGGCGTCGATCGCGGCGAACGCCTCGGCGAGTCGATCCCGCAGCTTCAGGAAACTGGTCGCCGATTCTGAGTGGCGCGGAAGCTCAGTGTGGTCGAGGTTCGCCAGTGCGTTGGCCGCCATCCGGGCGACGATGCGCCGCTCCTCGGGCTGTTCTGCGCGTGAGGCGGCGATCAGCGTGGTGAGCACGCTGTCATGGATGAGCATGTCGACCTCGCGGCGCTCCGCCTCGGCGGCCTCCGCCCGCGCGGCCCGGGAGTAGCCGTCCAGCGCCTCCGCCTGTGAGCGATCGACCTGGCTGCCGAGCTGGCGATAGCTCGTCATCATCACCAGGACCGCCAGACCCAGCATGACGGCGTAACCCGCATCGATGGCAGCGGTCGCAGGGTCCAAGCCGCCCCCCGACGGCAGCAGCGTGATCGCGCTGAAGGCGATCGGGACGCCGACGGTGTAGACCGTCGCCACCCGCGCGGACATCCCGACCACGGCAGCGGCCGTGCCGACATTGACCAGCTGCCACAGCCATGGGCGTTGATCCAGCACGACGTCGGCGGGAGTCACCAGCGGCCAGCTGATCACCGCGAACATGAAGACGATGGCGAAAACCGTGTTGAACGTGCGCCGGAAATGGCGGGCAAGAGCTGCCAGCCAGATCACCACGATGCCCAGATAGATGAACGCCGCCGTGGGAATCGTCCAGGCCAGCGAGAGCTGGGGAGCCTGCTGGATCAGCGCGGGGATCGCCAGCACGCCGAAGATGAGGCCGCCGATAGCCGACACCGTTGCGACGAGCTGGTCAACCGTCGCCCGTCCGATCGGCCGCCGTGGAGTCGCTATCGGGTCCCGCCCCTGCAGGGGCGCGCTCGGCAGGTAACTCATCGCTTCGGTTCGGCATCCATCTCGGGCAGGATGCCGTCTTCAACGGCACGGCGCAGCAGTGAGACCTTGTCCGGGGCTGGCCGGCCGGCATCGACGTATTTCGAGCGAATCCGGGCAAGGTATTCCCGGGCAGTCGAGTGCGCGATGCCGAGTGTCTCTGCGACCGCGGTCAGCGGCAGCCCTGATGCGTAGAGGTACAGCACCTCCCGTTCCCGCGAGCCCAGGTTGATGGCGGCGAAGTCCGCGTCGGCGGCGATCGCACTGGCCCATTCGATGTTATTGAGGTTCTCGCCCCGGGCGACGGCAGCGATCGCCGCAACCACGACGCTCGTCGAAGCGGATTTCGGGATGACCCCCGCCGCCCCGGCCGCCAGCGCCTCGCGAATGCTTCCGACGCGGTCCGCGATGCTGTGCACGAGCACCGTGGCACCGAGCCCCTGCGCCGCTTTGACATTGTGGGTGACGCTCGAGCCGTCGCCCAGCGAGAGATCGAGCACGACGACATCGCATTCGCGACCGGCGAGCCCGACCAGCAGTTGCGCAATCGTCGGAACGGCGATCAGAAAGTCATAGCCGGCCTCGGTGCAGGCCAGTTTGAGTCCGAGCCGCACCGATTCGTGGTCGTCCACGACCGCGACACGAACCGGTCTGCCGGCAGCGGGAATCGGGGCCGGATCAGCGGGCATCTCCATGGCCGGAGCCTCCTCCTCGTCGAGTGCAATCGTAGCGGTTCCGGTGCTAAACAGAGGGTTCCAACACCGCCACCGCCTCGACATGGTGGGTGTTGGGGAACAGGTCGAAGGCTTCCAGCCCCGTCATCGTGTAGCCCCGCGCAGCGAAGAGGCCGACATCTCGGGCGAGGGCGACCGGATCGCACGCGACGTAGATGAGCTGGGCGGGTTCGAGATCGGCCAGCAGGTCGACCACGGCGCGGCCCGCACCGGAGCGCGGCGGGTCGAGCACCACGGTTGCCGCGCGATAACGGTCTCGCTCGCGTTCCGGAGCGGTGACGAGCCTGCGCAGGTATGGCTCGACCGCCGCGGTCTCGGCGCGGGCTCCGGCCCACTCCGCCAGGTTCTGCTTCGCGAAGCCGGTCGCTTCGGCGACGGATTCGACGGTGGTGATCCGGGTGCCCTCGAATCGGTCCGCAAGCGCCGCAGCCAGGAGGCCGACACCACCATAGAGGTCGAGGTTCTCGGCAGTCGGGTCGAAGCGCTCGGCGCGGACCGCCCGCTGCAGCGCCGCAGTGAGGGTGCCGGCCGCCGCGCGGTGCACCTGCCAGAAACCGCCCTCTCGCAGCAGGAACTCGCGGTCGCCCACCCGTTCGGTTATCGGTGTCCGACTGGTGGCGCCGTCGACGAACACCCGGGGCGAGCCAACGGAGGGGGCCACGATGTCCACGGTCGACGCACCGTCGAAACGGCCCTCGAAGGGCGCCGCCGCCAGAAGTTCAGGAGTCGCCAGCGGCATGTCCGTCACCGGGATGACCCGGTGCGAGCGCGCCGCGAAGGGGCCGAGCGCGCCGTCGGCATCGACGTGCAGCCGCAGCCTCGTCCGCCACCCGGTACCGTCGACGGTCTCGCCGACGACGGGGGTGACATCGCCGTCCCAGTGCACGGACGCCATCCGCGCCAGCGCCTCGCTCAGCACCGCGCGCTTGAGCTCCCGCTGGTGCGGCAGCTCGATGTGACCGAACTCCGCACCGCCCGCGCGCAGCGGCGGCGGCAGCTCCACCGCCGCGGCCGGCCAGATGTGCGGCCGGCGATGGCTCGATGCCGTCAGCACCTCGACCGTGTCGGCGCGCCAGAAGCTCTTCTTGGCGTCATCGGTGACGCGGGCGAGCACCCGCTCGCCGGGTATCGCATCGGCGACGAAGATCACCCGACCCTCGTGCCGCGCCACGAAGACGCCGCCGTGGGCTACGGTGGAGATCTCCAGTTCGAGAACCTGACCCAGCCCGTCACCCATGCATCGAGCATTGCACAGCCGCGGAGGACAATGCGCCTGTACCTCGCCTCCACGTCCCCGGCACGGCTCGCACTGCTGAGGTCGACAGGCATCGAACCGGTGCTGATCGCACCCGGCGTCGATGAGGATGCCGCCGCTCAGGCCGCGGGGCCACTCGGCCCCGACGAACTCGTCCAGTTGCTCGCCCGTGCGAAGGCGGAAGCCGTCGTCGGTCGTTTCGTCGACGGAGCGCCGATCACGGGGCTGGTGCTCGGCGGGGACTCGGTATTCGAGGTGGACGGGATCGCCCACGGCAAGCCGCACCTGCCCCGGATCGCCCGCGAGCGCTGGCACCACCAGCGGGGCCATTTCGGCACGCTGTGGAGCGGGCACTGGCTGATTCAGGTCGAGCAGGGCGTGGCCACCAGATCGGTCGGGCAGTCCGCCAAGGCGATCGTGCATTTCGCGGCCGACATCAGCGACTCGGAGATCGACGCCTACGTTGCCAGCGGTGAACCGCTGGAGGTGGCGGGTGCCTTCACGCTCGACAGCCTTGGGGCGGCCTTCATCGATCGGATCGAGGGTGACCCCTCGACCGTGATCGGTCTGTCACTGCCCGTGCTGCGACGCCTCTGCGGCGAACTGGGAGTCGAGTGGCCCGAGCTGTGGAATCGCTGATCCGCACGAATCGCGCCAATTCTTGTAGCCGTCATGAACATTGCGGCACTTTTCTTGTGCGAGTGATCCAAACGAAATGTCGGAGCCGGGAATAGGCTTGGGCCTTATGCCACGCATCTCGAAGGTCCTCATCGCCAATCGTGGCGAGATCGCCGTTCGCATCATCCGAGCTGCCAAAGACTCCGGCATCCAGTCCGTCGCGGTTTATGCCGATCAGGACATAAACGCCATGCACGCTCGGCTCGCCGACGAAGCGTACGCGCTGATCGGCACGACCAGCGCGGAGACCTACCTGGTGATCGACAAGATGCTCTCGGTCGCCCGGCGATCCGGTGCCAACGCCGTGCACCCGGGATACGGCTTCCTCGCCGAGAACGCGGACTTCGCGCGAGCCGTCATCGGCGCCGGCTTGATCTGGATCGGCCCCTCGCCCGAGGCGATCGAGCAGCTCGGCGACAAGGTCTCCGCACGCCACGTCGCCCAGCGGGTGGGAGCACCGCTCGCGCCCGGCACGATCAACCCGGTCAGCGGCGTCGACGAGGTCCTTGCCTTCGTCGATGAGCACGGCCTGCCGGTGGCAATCAAGGCCGCCTTCGGCGGCGGTGGCCGGGGACTCAAGGTCGCGTACACGCGTGACGAGGTCGCCGGGCAGTTCGAATCCGCCACCCGGGAGGCGATCGCCGCCTTCGGCCGCGGGGAATGCTTCGTCGAGAAGTACCTCGATCGACCCCGACACGTCGAGACGCAGTGCCTCGCGGACGCCGAGGGCCATGTCGTCGTCATCTCGACGCGGGACTGCTCACTGCAGCGACGCCACCAGAAGCTCGTCGAGGAGGCGCCCGCGCCGTTCCTCACCGACGAGCAGAACGCCCTGCTGATCAGCTCCTCCAAGGCGATCATGAGCGCGGTCGGCTACGTGGGCGCCGGCACCTGCGAGTTCCTGATCGGTCAGGACGGCACGATCTCATTCCTCGAGGTCAACACCCGCCTCCAGGTGGAGCATCCCGTTTCCGAGGAGGTCACCGGGATCGACCTGGTCCGCGAGCAGTTCCGGATCGCCGAGGGCGGCGTGATCGACTACCCGGACCCCGAGATCATCGGGCACTCCTTCGAATTCAGGATCAACGGCGAGGACCCGGGCCGGGGCTTCCTGCCCTCCCCCGGACCGATCCACCAGTTCCGCACTTTCGGCGGCCCCGGAATCCGGCTGGACAGCGGCGTGACCGCGGGCGACGTCATCACCGGGGCCTTCGATTCCCTGCTCGGCAAACTGATCATCACCGGCGCGACCCGGGAGGAAGCCCTCGAGCGGGCTCGCCGCGCCCTCGACGAGTTCGCCGTCGCCGGTCTGCCGACGGTGCTGCCGTTCCACCGGGCCGTCGTCCGCGAGAGCGCATTCACGGCCGAGGGGGCGCCGTTCTCGGTGCACACGCGGTGGATCGAGACGGAGTTCGACAACACCATAGAACCGTGGAGCGGCGAGCTGGAAGTCCAGGTCGCGCCCGACAGTCGCAACCTGGTCGTGGTCGAAGTGGACAACAAGCGGATCGAGGTGACGCTGCCCGCACAACTGGTGACCTCGCCGGCGCGTTCCTCACACCTGGGACCGGCTCCGGTCCGTCGCGCGCACGGCCCGATCAAGGTGGCCGCCGAGAACGAGGTGACCGCGCCCATGCAGGCAACGGTCATCAAACTCGATGTCGCCGAGGGCGAGCGGGTGGTGGCGGGCGATCGGATGCTGGTCCTTGAAGCCATGAAGATGGAGCAGCCGATCATCGCGCATCGTGACGGACTGATCGCCGACATCAACGTCGAGGTCGGCACCACGGTCCCCTCCGGCCACCGCCTCCTCACCATCAACGACTAGCGCCCCGCCGCCCACTCCGCCGCGCCCCCGCGCCCCGCCGCGCCGCACGTGCCATGCTCCAGTTCGCGACCCATGCTGCGTCGCGCACCGGCGCACGGGTCGCGAGGAGCCGCGCGGCTACCGCAGGCCGGCGCGCGGCCTCCGCAGGCCGGCCCCGCCGCCCACGTGCCATGCTCCAGTTCGCGACCCATGCTGCGTCGCGCACCGGCGCACGGGTCGCGAGGGACCGCGCGGCTACCGCAGGCCGGCCCCGCGCAGTTGCGCCCCGAGCCTCAGCGCGGACCGTCCGACGGCCCAATCCCACCGCGTGAACCCCTTCACCCCCGGTCGCGCCCGCAATGCGTCCTCGCGACGCTTCTCGCGGTAGACGACTTCTCGGGCCGATCGGCCGGCAAGCAACTCCGCTTCGAGATACTTCTGCTTGCCGTCGCACTCCCCGATCAGCCCGAAATCCGGCCACCAGAAGTCGACGTCCCACCAGCCGCCATCATCACGCCTGAAGCGTTGCTGCAGCACCGGCGCAGTCAGGCCGGCCCTGAGAATGCTGACCCGGCTGACCGACTCGGCGACGGATCCGCTCTGCGGGGTGGCAAACGCGAGCGCCTTCTCCGCACGGACGCGGCCATGACTGATTGCGACGGTCTCGAGCTCCAGTCGGACCACGGTCACCAGATCCTGCGCAGCGCTGTCGCCACCCTCCAGCCAGGCCCGTCTCAGCCCCGCATCCGCCAGCGCCACACCGGCCTCAAATGGCACAACCGCGAGCAGGTCAGCGACGGTTCGGGTGAGTGACGTGAGGCGAAGGCCGTCGATTGTCGCGGTGAAGTCCGGTATCCCGACGGTGTGCCGGACGATATTCGCCGACGATCTGCCCCCGGCCGCCGGCTCTGCCATGACGTGGACGGCGCGCGGCGGCGGATCGAGGAGGGGCAGTCCCCAGAGGATCGCCGCAGAGTGGTGGGAAAGGACGATCGACTCGCTGCGACCGTCCGCAGCGGCGTGGATTCTCATTCGGTGCCGTTCAGCCCCGGACAGGGCAGTCCACGCGGTTGCCGGATAGTAGGCGCCGGGTGCGAATCTGATCAGCTCGCCAGCCAGGCATGCTCGTTCCAGCGCCCGTCGCTCACCACTGGTCGTGGTGCGCTTCGAGAGGATGATCAGCTCCGGCTGTCCGAGAGTCGGTGATTGCTCGGTGAACGATTCCATCCGGGCAGTGTGCCGCCGCCGCGGTCCCCGATGGCGGCGCGATGCCGAGACCTGTGGAGAAACCCGGTTCGGGCGGCCTGGCTGAGATGCGGATAGCCGGGCGCGATTCTCCGACGCATGCGCCGGTGCGCGACACCGCATGGGTCGCGAAACAATGCTCGGCGCGGTCGCGAGGCTGCTCATGACCATGCCTCTGGCGGGCTCGGACGCGACAGCAGGCCGTTATATACACGGCCCCTGTCTGTCGCGTCGTCGGTCGGTTGCCGGTGCGACAGTGTTGTGACGGGTTGCGCGACAGGCCCACGAAGGGACGCGACACCGACGCGACAGATCACGCGACACGCTCGGCGAAGCTCGGAATCGGCCGACGCGACACCAAACGCGACAGCTCCGCCGCGATTCATGCCCGCCTCCAGGTCGCCGTGTCGCCGGTTC
>CAVPES010000011.1:0-39707 GCA_963703545.1 uncultured Actinomycetota bacterium | reverse complement strand
AGGTGGTTTGCTTCACGGGCGCGCTCAGATCGATGGTCCGAGACACCGCCAGGCAGCTTGTCGTCGAAAGCGGTGGTGCGTGGGCGACGGGAGTCACCAAGAAGACGACCGTTCTTGTGACGGGCGACCTCGACTCTAGGACGTTCCGCCCGGGCGCTGTGTTCAGCGCCAAGTTGGAGAAGGCCCTGGAACTCTCGGAGTCTGGATTGAACATCGAGATCCTCACCGAGGATCAGTTCGTCACACGATTGTCACTCCAGCAGGAGACGCTTTCGCAGCGGTTGGCTTCTCTTGGCGGTAGAAAGTCGAAGGCACCCGACTACGTGGTCCAGCAGGCTCGGTACTTCTCGGACGAAACCGAGTTCTGGACGTGGTTCCGCAAGTCGCTTGCCAGTCCTCTCGGGCGGGCCGGAGGTGGCGAAGACTGCATCCGGTGTGGACAGGCAATTCGCAAGAATGCTCACTGGATCTACCGCGACCGTCGTGTGTGTAGCGGTGGATGCAACGAGAAGCTTAAGCGTTCCGCGAAGCGCGCCTGGGTCGCTGCCGGGGTTAAAGTTCCTGACTTTCCTTTGTAAACATGACGCGATGCAGTCGGAGGTCGCTCCTCGTCTCACCCTCATGACCTTGCGTGTCCGATCCGACCCGCTGCGAGTGGTTCTCCTCAGGGTCGCCGGTTGCTCCTAGGCTGGAGAGCCAAGATGACACGCTCGGGGAGGAGGAACGATGAGTGCTCGAGTCGCCGTCGCGCCCTCCGTGCTGTTGTGGGCGCAGGGGAGGTCCAAGCGTGAGGACGACGCGTACGAGAAGAGGTTCCCGGCCTGGCGCGAATGGGTCGAGGAGAAGAAGACCCCGACGATAAAGCAGATCGAGGAGATCGCCAGGTATTCCCACCTGCCGTTCGGCATTTTCTTCCTCGAAGAGCCGCCGAGGGTCGAGCTGCCGATCCCGGACTACCGTCTCGGTCGATCCGGTGATGAGAGAATACCAAGCCAGGATCTGCTCGACGTCATCGATCTGAGCATTCAACGTCAGGGATGGTTTCAGGACTACGCGCTGAAACTCGGACTCGAGAACGCGGACGTTGCTCGCGCAACCGAGCGCGATGATCCGGTCGCAGCCGCGGCGGTCGCCGCCGCAGAGCTGGGCTTCACCGTGGCAGACCGTGCCCGTCTGGGGACCCGCGAGAATGCCCGCAATCACTTGCGCCGAATCTTCGAGAAACGCGGTGGACTCGCGATCATCACCAGCATGGTCGGCAACGACAACCACCGCATGCTCGACCGCGAGGAGTTCCGTGGCTTCACGCTGGCCGACGACCTTGTTCCGCTCATCTTTGTGAACTCCAGCGATGATTCCCTAAGTGGCCAGACTTTCACGTTCCTACATGAGTACGGGCACGTTGTGCTCAGGTCGACAGGCGTCAGCGATGAGGACCTTGCCCACGAGGGCACCGGCGTGGAGGTGTGGTGCAATACGTTCGCTGCCGAGCTGCTCGTTCCTGCCGGGGATCTTCGGACCCAGTTCCGTCCCGATGCGGTGCTGACCAGCGAGCTCGATCGCCTTGCTAGGCGCTACTTGTGCAGCACACTGGTGATCTTGCTCAAGATGCGGCAACTCGGACTCATCCGAGCTGCCGGGTTCGACGTGCTCTACCGGGACGAGGAGGAACGCGCGAAGGAGGCTTTCGCATACCAGCGTGCACAGAACGCCAGCGGCGGTGACTTTTACGCGAACCAACCCTTCCGGATCGGGGAGAGGCTCTCCCGTGCAGTGCTCGCCGACGTGCGTGACGGAGGCACTTCCTACACTGAGGCTTTCCGCGTCCTCGGATTGCGCAACGTCGATCAGCTGAAAAAGTACGCGGGTCAGTTGGGCATTTGATGTATCTCCTGGATACGAATGTGTTCATCACGGCGAAGAACAACTACTACGGGACCGACTTCGCCCCCGGCTTCTGGGACTGGATCGTCGAAGAATACGCGATCACCGATCTACGGTCGATTCCCGCAGTGCGGGATGAGCTCCTCGCCCAAGAGGACACCTTGACAGCCTGGGCTCGCCAAATGCCCGAGGACTTCTGGCTTGAAGAAGTCGATACGGACGTGCCGTCGCTCCGTGCAGTAGCGGCCTGGTCCATGACCGGCGACCCGCGCTTCAAGCAGCAGGCGCGGACGGATTTCCTCGCCACCGCGGACTATCGCCTGGTCGCACAAGCCCACGCCGGAGGACACGTCGTCGTTACGCACGAGGTGCCGCAGCCTGAGGGCAAGAAGAAGATCAAGATCCCCGACGTCTGTTTGGCGTTCAACGTCGAGCAGCGAGAGCCGTTTGGACTCTTTCGCGAGCTTGGGCTAGAACTTGTCCGCCCGCCACGATTGGGTGTCGCGACATGAGCGAGTCTGGTCTGCCACAGTCGTGTCGGCAGTGCTCGAGGGCATCGCGTAGTCATCACATAACGCCGTGACGATCCCCAACCGACCCGATACAGTCAGAATCGGAGCGCGCTCCGAACCCCTGTAAACACAGGGAAATCGGGGATTTCCAGCACCCACCGGCACCACCCCGAATCGGGTCGATCCCTCCGAGTGGTCGCAGGTTCAAATCCTGTCAGCCCGACCGAATCTGCCCCGGATCCACGCGGTCACCGGGTGATCCGGGGCGGTTTGTGTTCACCGTTTGATGGTTGCTACCCCGACGCCTACCCCAATTTGATCGATCAACTGCTCCCCAGCGTGTGGAGGCGCAGGTGCGCGAATTGATGAACCAGGGCTCGCTCGACTTCCGCAGCGAGAGACCCCTGGCTGGCGTTGCACCACCGACGATTCCGGCAAGCCCAGAAAATAGTTGCGCCTCAGCCGGCAAAAGGCTGCACAATAGGGCTGTGTCGACCCAAACAACGAAGTCTGAAGCCGTGCCGGAGGATCCGCTTGCCCACCGTCCATGGTTGAGCGAGTATTCGGCTGGTGTGCCCGCAGATCTGCCGCCCGTTGACGAGACCCTCGTCGATATGTTTGATCACTCGGTTTCGCAATTTGGCGCGCACGTCGCCATCGACTTCTTCGCACGAGAGACCACGTATGCCGAGTTGGGGCAGCAGGTATCCCGCGTGGCTGAAGGTCTGCGCCGACTCGGGGTGAAGCCGGGGGACCGAGTCGCCATTGTGCTGCCGAACAGCACTCAAGATGTGATCGCGTTCTACGCCGCCCTCCGCATCGGTGCCATCGTGGTGCACCACAACCCGACGTACACGGCCGCTGAACTCGAGTACATTTTCGCCGACCATGAGGCAGCCGTCGCCATCGTTTGGAGCAACCTCGCAGATATGGTCGCGGGCATTGCGCAGCAGCCCGGTAGCGCCTTGCGGAGCGTCATCAGCGTCAACTTGATCGACGCTTTCCCGCTGGGCAAACGACTGGCGCTCTCTTTGCCCGTTGAGAAGGCGCGAACGCTGCGCGCCAAGCTCGCGACGAAGCCGAGCTCGCGAAACCTGCTGAGCTGGTCCGATCTCACCAAGCACGGCACCCTCGACCCCTCAGTGGCCAGGCCGCTTCTCGACGATACGGCTCTGATTCAGTACACCAGCGGAACAACCGGCAAGCCCAAGGGCGTCATCCTGTCACACCGCAACCTGCGCACCAATGCTGAACAACCTCGCGTTTGGCTCCCTTCCCTTGAGCCAGGCCATGAGATCTTCTACGCCGTTCTGCCGTTCTTCCATGTTTATGGTCTGACCCTGCTTCTCACCGCGGGGATTCTGGTCGGCGCAAAGATCGTGCTGTTCCCTTCCTTCGATCTCGACCTGACCGTGCAGACTCTCAAGCGCACGAAGGCCACTTTTCTGCCCGCGGTGCCCCCGATCTACGAGGCGCTCGTTCGCTCGGCAGAACGGGGAAATGCGGATCTGCAGGGAATCAAGTACGCGATGTGCGGCGCCGCGAGCCTGCCGACCACGACGGTGCAGCGCTGGGTGAAGGCTACCGGTGGGATGATCATCGAGGGTTATGGCCTGAGCGAGACCTCGCCGATCATCATCGCCACCCCCGCCCGGCCTGATCGCAAACTCGACACGGTGGGTGTCCCCCTGCCCAGTACCCTCATCCGGGTTGTCGACCCAGAGCATCCCGAGCATGACCAGCCACTGGGGGAGCGCGGCGAGCTTCTGGTGAAGGGCCCCCAGGTATTCAGTGCCTACTGGAGAAACCCTCGGGCAACCGCCGAAGCTTTCCTGCCGGGCGGATGGTTTCGCACCGGTGACGTTGTCGTGGTCGATGAAGACGGCTATGTCACGATTGTCGATCGCCTCAAGGACCTCATCGTGATGGGGGGATTCAACGTCGCACCCAGTGAAGTCGAATCGGTGTTGTTGCAGCATCCCGGAATCGCCGACGCCTGTGTCGTGGGCCTGAAGCGCAAAGACGGTGGTGAGGACGTTGCTGCCGCGGTCGTCATGGTCGCGGGGGCAACGTTCGATGCCCACGAGATCAAAAAGTTCTGTTCCGAGCGCCTTGCTCCCTACAAGATTCCTCGTCGGGTCGTCGAACTGCCTGACCTGCCGAAGTCTCTCCTCGGCAAGGCGCAGCGCTCGGCGGTTCGCGACGCGATTCTCGCAACCAGATAGCCGCCGAATCCTTGGGTTTCCCCGTCCGCTACCCGCAACCCCGTCCGGAGGCAGGGCCGCACGCTGCGCACGGCGGAACCGTAGACCGAGGTCCCTGGTCCCGGTACCAGGTCACTCGGAGCGGCTACTTCAGCGTGATGGCCGCACTCTGCGTGGAGCCGAGGAGCTCGTCAGTGCCGTTGTACAACACCGCTACCTCGTGCGTTCCCACGGTGAGGGTCTTCGGCAGCTTGACCTTGACCTCGCCGGCGTCGTTCGGTGCGTAATCATACGTGCCCAGAACGTGGCCGTCGACGAATACCGTGAAGGTGCCGCTGATCGGCAGCGGTGAGTCGATCGACACCCGGAGAATGACGGTGGATCCTGCCTTCGCAGTGCCGCTGTACCGCAGATGGGTGTCGGTGGGCGCTTTCAGGAACACCGGGACGCTGCTGGTCGTTCCCGTCGAGGGAACCGTCACGACCAGGTCCTGCCAGCCGAAGAGATCGTCGGGCACCCAGCCGCTGAGCGAGGCGCGTCCGATCTCGTCGTACTTCTCGAGCAGAGTGCGGTCAACCGTCGCAGTGCCGAGGTCGAAACCGCCGAGCGTGACCTCGACCGAGCCTGCCGGGGTCTCCGTGCTGCTGAAGTCGAGCGAGGAGAGGTCGATGGTGAGCGGCTCCCCGACGAGATTCGGCGCGGTGACGCGCACTCCGACGGCGCGTTGCGCGTAGTCAGGGGTTGCCGTCCCGTGCGCGGCGAACCAGTCGACCATCGACTGGAGGTCGATTCTGCCGGTGTCGGACTTGGCCGTTCCCTGAGCGAGAACCGTGAAGTTGTCACCGCCCGACGCCAGGAACGAGTTCGCGACGATCCGGTACGGCGCCGCTGCGGCGATCTCGACCCCGTTGAGGTACACGTGCGAGATGCGAGCACCGGTCGGTGCGGTCGGGTCGTAGGTGTACGTGAGCTCCTTGTTGACCCCCAGTTTCAGGAACGGACGCGATGCGCCGGTCGGCTGCCACTGCTGCTCCAGCACCTGCTTCACCTGAGCCCCCGTGAGTGTCAGTGTCATCAGCGTGTTCGCGAAGGGCTGGACGCCGGCGGCTTCCTTGTACGTCACAACGCCGTCCGGCGCATAGGCGATGTTCGCGCGCAGGCCGCCGGGGTTCATGAAGGCGATGTCTGCCTGGGAATCCTGACGCACCGACCAGAGCTGCACATCCGCAACGAAGTTGCCGAGTGTGGATTCACCGCCGCGGTTCTCGACGAGGGCCGGCTGGCCATTGACGATTCCGGGCTGCAGTGCCCGGTTGAAGTCGGCCGTGACGGTGCCGAGTTCGACCGCGCCGAGCGTGCTCGATGCCGACTTCGCGGCCGATACGATCGATGCGACGGCGGGGTCGTCGGCGTAGTTGTAGCTGATCACCCCGTTGGTGCTGGTCGTCATGCTGACGATTTGATTGCTCATCGCCAAGGCTTCGGATGTGGGGTCGTAGGTGATGGTCAGGTTGCTGAACTTCTCGCCGTACTGGCCGCTCGAGATGACGGGGCGACCGTCGATCACGTGGTTGTAGGCGAGATGCGTGTGGCCCGAGACGATCGCATCGACGTCCTGGTCGACTCCGAGCACGATTCTGCCGAATGCCGACGCGGGGTCGGTCGCCGAGGCGAGCGAAGTGTCCGCGGCGCCCTCGTGCACGAGGAGCACGACGATGTCGGCTTCGCCGTTGGAAGCAATGCCGTCGCTCAGTCGGTCGGCCGCCGCATTGACCGAGGTGACGATATCGCGGACCTCGAGGTCCGCGATGCCGGCCGGGCTGACCAGCGACGGAAGCTCCTCGGTGACGGCGCCGACGAAGCCCATCGTCACGCCATTCGGGAGCGTCGTCGTCCACGACTCGCTGAGTGCCGTGTCGTTGGTGCCCCTGATGAAGACGTTGGAGCTGATGTACTCCCAGTTCGCGAGCCCCTGCACGCGGTCGCGCAGGTCGGCCCAGCCCTGGTCGAACTCGTGGTTGCCGGCCGCGCTCACGTCGAGGCCCGCCGCGTTGAGCGCGTCGATCGTCGGCACGTCCTGCTGGATGAACGACGTGAACGTGGAAGCTCCGATCAGGTCGCCGGCGGCGGCGAAAACGGTGTTCGGGTTGGTCGCCCGGATCTGGTTGACAGCGGTCGCCAGCGCCGCCGCACCTGCCGCCGCACCGTCCCGCTCGATGCGGCCGTGGAAGTCGTTGACGGTGACGAGGTTGATCGTGGTCGGTTCGGCGAATGCGGGAACCGCGCTCAGCCCGGAGAGTCCGACCGCGGCAATCGTGGCGATCGCGAGGGTCGCGAACCGGGCTGACCTATGGGCGCCGCCACCCCGTCGGAACCGCGTGTCGACTGGGGACTGCTTCATCTGAGATCTCCCGTGTTCGTGGCTCGTGCGCTGCCGGCAAGGACAAGTGGGTACCCCCCGCAGGGGGGTCAGAGGCAGGCTATCGCAGTGCGGTGCCGCTGCCAAGGCTGTGCAGCCACTCGTCATCTGCCTTCAAGCCGTTCGACACGGATTGTTTCAAGTACGCGCCGACTCGGCGGCGGGCGGTAGGCGATCCCTGCTGCGATTTCGATGATGACCAGCGACGAGACCACCCGCGATGCAGACCGGGTACCCGCCTCGGCGCTCACGTGCTATTTTGTGAACTAATTGGTTCATTTACAGATTGTCGAGGTCATCGTGGACTTTCAGGACACCCCAGAGGAAGCCGCCTTCCGCGCCGAGGCGCGCGACTGGCTGAAGCAGAATGCCAGCCCCAACACCGGTGAGTCCGGTCTTTTTTCCGACAGCGGCGACGAGACCGAGTTGCTCAAACACTCGCGGGCGTGGCAGGCCAAGAAGTATGACGCGGGCTGGGCCGGCATCACCTGGCCGAAGGAGTTCGGCGGACGCGGCGGCACGCCGATCCAGCAGATCATCTGGAACCAGGAGGCCGCCGCCTATGACGCCCCCGAAAGCATCTTCACCATCGGTCTGGGCATGGGCGGGCCGACACTGATGTCCCACGGCTCGGATGAGCTCAAGAACAAGCTGCTCCGCCCGTTGCTGCGCGGGGACGACATCTGGTGCCAGCTGTTCAGCGAACCGGGGAGTGGTTCGGACGTTTCGGCGGCTCGCACCCGCGCCGTGCGCGAGGGTGACGAGTGGGTCATCAACGGGCAGAAGGTGTGGACTTCCGGTGCGCACTACTCGAAGTGGGGCATGCTCGTCGCCCGTTCGGACTTCGATGCGCCGAAGCACAGTGGCCTGACCTATTTCATGCTGGACATGACCAGCCCCGGTGTGGAGGTGCGTCCGCTCAAGCAGATGACGGGTGGCGCGAACTTCAACGAGGTGTTCTTCACCGACGTGCGCATCCCCGACGCCAACCGGGTGGACGCGGTCGGCAACGGCTGGCGGGTGGCGCTGACCACTTTGATGAACGAGCGCATGTCCATCGGCGGGGCGCCGGGCGGCTTGGGGTCGACAGATGTCGGCATGCTCATCAACCTGGCCAAGAAGCGCACCCTCAACGGGCGGCCGGCGATCGAGGATTCGGTGATCCGCCAGGAGCTCATGCAGTTGTACATGTGGTCGGAGGCGATGCGTTTCACCGGCTACAAGTCCCTCACGGCACTGTCCAAGGGCCAGATTCCCGGCCCCGAGGGTTCAATCGGCAAGTTGGCCGCCGCACGACTCGGCACCCGCGCGTCCGATGTGGCGCTGGCCATCATGAGCGGTGACGGAATGCTCATGCACGATGACACCGAGTCTCATGGTGTCTGGCAGATGTCGCTGCTGAGCAACCCCGCCATTCGAATCGCCGGAGGCTCGGACGAGATCCAGCGCAACATCATCGGCGAGCGCGTGCTCGGTTTGCCGGGCGAGCCGCGGCTCGACAAGGATGTGCCGTTCAAGGACTTGATCAGCGGCTGATTCGCCGATTTTCCTTTGAGCAGTATGCGATAGCCGTGGTAGCTTGTGAACCAATCAGTAAGTTTTACCGAATAGATTGTCGAGGTCAGAGTGGACTTTCAGGACACACCAGAGGAAGCCGCCTTTCGCGCCGAGGTGAGTGGCTGGCTCAAGAACAACGCTCAGTTGCGGCAGGGCGAGAGCGAGGGCATGTTCTCGGAGCGAGGCGACGACGCCGATTACCTGGCGAGGTCGCGGGCGTGGCAGGCCAAGAAGTATGACGCGGGCTGGGCCGGCATCACCTGGCCGAAGGAGTTCGGCGGACGCGGCGGCACGCCGATCCAGCAGATCATCTGGAACCAGGAGGCCGCTGCCTACGACGCCCCCGACGGGGTGTTCGGGATCGGAATCGGCATGGGCGGACCGACGGTCATGTCCCACGGATCCGACGAACTCAAGGCCAAACTGCTGCCGAGGCTGCTGCGCGGGGATGACATCTGGTGCCAGCTGTTCAGCGAGCCGGGGGCCGGATCCGACGTCTCCGCGTCGAGGACCCGCGCCGTGCGCGAGGGTGACGAGTGGGTCATCAACGGGCAGAAGGTGTGGACTTCCGGTGCGCACTACTCGAAGTGGGGCATGCTGCTCGCGCGGTCCGACTTCGATGCGCCGAAGCACAAGGGCCTGACCTATTTCATGCTGGACATGACCAGCCCCGGTGTGGAGGTGCGCCCGCTCAAGCAGATGACGGGTGGCGCGAACTTCAACGAGGTGTTCTTCACCGACGTGCGCATCCCCGACGCCAACCGGGTGGACGCGGTCGGCAACGGCTGGCGGGTCGCGCTGACCACTTTGATGAACGAGCGCATGTCCATCGGCGCTGGCGGCAGTGGCGGGGCGCGTGAGGTCGACAAGCTGATCGACCTCGCCAAGAAGAACAAGCTCAACGGCCGCCCCGCTATCGAGGATCCAGTGATCCGCCAGGAGCTCATGCAGCTCTACATGTGGACAGAGGGCCTGCGCTTCACGGGATACAAGTCCCTGACCGCGCTCTCCAAGGGTCAGATCCCCGGCCCGGAGGGTTCGATCGGCAAGCTCGCGATGGCCCGTCTGGGCACTCGCGCTGCCGATCTGGCCTTGGCCATCATGGGCGGCGACGGAATGCTGCATCGCAAGGACGCAGAGGCAGCCGGAGCATGGCAGCTCTCCCTGCTCGGAAACCCTGCAATGCGCATCGCGGGCGGCTCGGACGAGATCCAGCGCAACATCATCGGCGAGCGCGTGCTCGGCTTGCCGGGCGAGCCGCGGCTCGACAAGGACGCCGCATTCAAGGACTTGGTGAGCGGCTGAGCGTCGGTTCCGCACGAAGCGCAGTATCCCAACAGCCCACCGCTTGACCTCGAGTCGGCAGCATCGGCGGTGGTGCCGCGGCTGGTCTCGGAAGCGTTGAGGCCAGCCGTGCCGGGGTTCGAGTGCGCACTCGCGTGCAGGCGGCGATTTCTTTACACCCATGACCAATTAGCTCACCGATTCCGGCGTGATTTCGAGCATTTGCCGCAGTCTCCCGGGAAGCATTGACACGGTGCTGGTGAGGTCGTAGGGTGCCAAATATAGTCAGGATCTTCAATAGTTGGACACCGCTGAGCAGCGGCCGTTCACCCGCTTCAGTGAGGAAGCCAAGATGCGCGAAGTGGCCGTCAAGGGTGTGGACCGTTGGCGGCGTGACCACTTGGTCGGAGGCCACCCAGGCGCACTCACTCAACATCCCGGGACGCCATGACGCTCAGGTCACTGCAGCCGCAGCCCGGCCGGGCCGCCGTCGGCACGATTCGGGCGATGCTCTTTCATCAGCAGGAAATCAACACAACCAAACAGATGCACGAAAGGAACGATCCCAATGGGACGATTTGATGGCAAGGTCGCGATTGTAACGGGCGGGGCACGTGGCGTAGGTCGCGCCCACGCGATGCTGCTGGCGTCGGAGGGCGCGAAGGTCATTGTCAACGACCTCGGCGGAGAGTGGGACGGCACCGGCAACGACAGCCGACCCGCGCAGCAGACCGTCGATGACATCAAGGCTGCCGGCGGCGAGGCGAGTGCCAACTACGACAACGTCGCCAGCTGGGCCGGCGGCGAGAACCTGATCAGGCAGGCCATCGACACCTACGGTGGTCTGGACATCCTGATCAACAACGCCGGAATCCTGCGCGACCGCACCGTCTTCAATATGACCGAAGAGGAGTGGGACGCCGTCATCAACGTGCACCTGAAGGGCTCCTTCGTGCCCACTCGTTTCGCCACTGCCTACTGGCGGGAGAAGTCGAAGGCGTCAGGCAAGCCTGTCAATGGGCGCATCGTCTTCACCTCGTCGGAGGCCGGCATGTTCGGCAACGGCGGCCAGGCCAACTACGCTGCGGCGAAGGCCGGCATCGCCTCGCTCAGCATCGTGGTTTCGCGCGAGATGAAGAAGTACGGCGTCACAGCGAACACGATCGCCCCGCGGGCACGCACGCGCCTCACGGAAGGCACCTTCGGCGAGTTCAAGGTCGAAGAGGGTGCATTCGACTCGTGGAGCCCGGACAACATCTCACCGTGGGTTGCCTACCTCTGCTCGGATGAGGCGGCGGAAATCACCGGCCAGGCCTTCATCGTCGGTGGCGGCGAGATCGACCTCGTGCAGGGATGGACCGTCGTCAGCAAGCTGCAGAAGGACGGCCGCTGGACGATCGACGAGCTGACCAAGCGCTCGAAGGACCTCTTCGGAGACCGCTCCACCGACACGCCGCCGTTCGCCCAGGTGACGGACATGCTCCCAGTCGGGGGCAACCCGGCTCCCGGTAGCAAGGGATAGGGGCTGCGCTCATGAGCGGACAACCGAGTGGGTCACTGTCGCCCTACCGTGTGTTGGACCTCACCACCGAGCCGGGTTGGCTCGCTGGGCGCGTTCTCGCCGACCTCGGAGCCGAGGTCATCAAGCTCGAGCCGACCGGGGGCGACCCCGGTCGGCGGCGGGGGCCGTTCCTGGATGACAAGCCCGGGGAGAACAGCAGCCTGCGCTGGCTCTTCCAGAACCGCGGCAAGAAATCCGTCGTCTGCGATGTGGAGACCGAAGAGGGCCGCGCGCTGCTCAAGGAGCTGGTCAAGGGCGCTGACATCCTGCTGGAGAGCTTCGCACCCGGCCGGCTGAGCAGCCTCGGCGTCGGCTACGACGAGCTCTCGGCGATCAACCCGGCACTGGTCTACACGGCGATGACGCCGTTCGGCCAGACCGGGCCCTACGCGGACTATCTGGGTTCCGATCTGGTGCTGGCCGCGATGGGCGGGCAGGCCTATGTGACGGGGGACCCGGATCGACCGCCGATCCGTCCCTCCGTCCCGCAGTTCGACATGCACGGAGCTGTCGAAGGGGCCGCGCACTCAGTCATGGCGCTTTATCATGCGCAGGAAACCGGCGAGGGTCAGCTCGTCGACGTCAGTTCACAGCTGGCCACCATCCGCACGCTGATGAACGCGACGCAGTTCCCGCCGCTGGAAGGATACGATCTGACCCGTCAGGGCGGCCTGCTCGCGATCGGTGCCGGCCGGTTCCGCACGATCTACGAAGTCGAGGACGGAACCGTCACACTGATGGTCATCGGCGGGCAGATCGGTGCCATCGTGATGGGCCAGGCCGTCAAGTGGATGGCTGACCGCGGCGCGGCCGCGGACTGGTTGAAGGCCATCGACTGGATGACACTGGACTTCGGCGAACTCGCCTCGCGGGGCGCAGAGGGTCGGGCCGAGATGGACCGCATCAGCCAGGCTCTCCAGGACGGCTTCAAAGGTGTCACCAAGGAGGAGGCCTATGCTGCAGCGTTGCAGTATCGCTTCCTGCTCGCTCCCAACAACAAGGTTTCTGACATCCGCGAGGACATTCAGCTTGAGGCCCGGGAGTACTTCGTGCCGGTCGACCACGATGGTCGCTCCATCTCCTATGCGGGCCCGTGGGCGAAGCTGAGCGGAACCCCGCTTCGGGACTCGCCCCGCGCGCCCTCGATCGACGCTGATCGGGATCTGGTTCGCGTGGAGACCGAGCGCGCGCGCACGAAGCCGCGCAATCCTGGTGGCGCCGGCGCCGACGTCTTCGCCGGGGTCAAGGTGTGGGACATGTCCTGGGTCGGGGTCGGGCCGCTGACGGGACGGTACTTCGCGGACTACGGTGCTACCGTCGTCCGGCTGGACTCCAGCAAGAAGCCGGACACCCTGCGGATGGCGCCGCCGTTCAAGGGCGGGGTGGCAGGACTGAACAACACGATGTTCTACGGCGACTACAACGCCTCCAAGCTGGGCCTCGGTCTGGACATGAACAAGGAGGAGGCCCGGGCGATCGCGATCGACCTCATCAAGTGGGCCGATGTCCTCTTGGAGGCCTTCACGCCGGGCAACATGGCGGACTGGGGTCTTGACTACGAGACCATCAAGAAGATCAATCCCAAGATCGTGATGCTGTCCACGTGTATGCAGGGGCAGACCGGTCCGAGGGCCGCGTATCCGGGCTACGGCAACCTGATGGCAGGACTGTCCGGCTTCTACGAGATCACCGGTTGGCCGGATCGGCTGCCGGTTCCCGTCTACGGGGCCTACAGCGACTTCATCTGCCAGCGGTTCGCTGCCACTGCCGTGGTGTCGGCTCTGGACCACGCCCGTCGAACCGGGCAGGGCCAGCACGTCGACCTCTCCCAGTTCGAAGGTGCCCTGCAGCTGCTCGGTACCGAACTGCTGGACTACGAGGTCAACGGCCGGGTGGTCACCCGGCAGGGAAACCGCGACAACTTCGCAGCACCGCACGGGACTTACCCGACCATGGGCGAGGATCAGTGGGTGGCCATCGCGTGTCTGACCGACGCGCACTGGCGCGCCCTCGTCGAGGCGATGGGGTCGCCGGCATGGGCGCAGAAGCCTGAGTACGCCTCGTTCGAGGGGCGGCAGGCCGCTGCGGAGGAACTGGACAAGCGGATCGGCGAGTGGACCAGGGGATACACGTCGGACGACGTGTTCCACCGTCTCCAGCCGAACGTTCCGGCCGGCCCCGTGCACAGCCAGTCCGACCTCTACACCGACGCGCAAATCATGCACCGCGGTTACTTCGTCGACCTCCCGCATACCGTCATGGGCACGGTTCCCTACAACGGGATGCAGGCGATCATGTCGAAGACGCCGGCTTGGCTGCGCAAGGCGTCTCCGTGCGTCGGTGAGGACTCCCTCGAGGTACTGGAAGGCATTCTCGGCTACCCCGAAGACCGGGTGGGTGAGCTCCTGGCCGCCGAAGTGGTCGAGATAAATCTGGCATGACCGTCGTGACAATTGAAATGAACACCGCTACACAACTGGAGGATCACAAATGAACTTTGCTTTCGATGACGACCAGGAGGAATTCCGCGGTTCGCTGCGGCGCTACTTGGACCAGAATTCACCCGTCTCGTCGACGCGGGAGCTGATGACCGCTGACCAGGCTTATTCTTCGGCCGTTTGGCAGCAGGTCAGCAACCAGATGGGCCTGCCCGGCCTGATCATCGACGAAGAGCATGGCGGTCAGGGTTCGAGCTTCCTCGAACTGGTCATCGTCAGCGAGGAACTCGGACGGGTCCTCTCGGGCATGCCGTTCCTGTCGACGACGTCGGCCGTGTTGGCGATCCAGGCTGCGGGATCCGCCCAGCAGCAGGCTGAACTGCTGCCTGGACTCGCCACCGGGGAGAAGACCGCTGCGCTGGCCACGGCCGAGCGGGGTCAGGGCTGGGGGCCGGACGGCATCACCACGATCGCCGAGGTCAAAGGTTCGGAGGTGACCCTGCGCGGTGGCAAGTCCTACGTGATCGACGGTGACGCGGCGGATGTCATCGTCGTGGCCGCCCGCAAGGCCGGCACTTCGGGCAAGGATGGAATCGTGCTCGCGGCCATTGACGGCAAGGCGGCCGGGCTCACCCGTCGGCGGCTGGACTCGATCGACCAGACTCGCCACATCGCGGAGCTGACGCTCGACGGAGTTCACGGGCAGCTGCTGGAGAACAGTTCGTGGGAGGTTCTCGCGAGAATCCTCGACCGCGTCGAGATACTCCTGGCAGCGGAGATGGTCGGTGGCGCACAGTTGTGCCTGGAGCGGGCCGTGGACTATGCGAAGCAGCGTCACCAGTTCGGTCGCGCGATCGGGTCGTTCCAGGGCATCAAGCACCTGTGCGCGGACATGTTCGTGGAAGTCGAGTCTGCCAAGGCTGCGGTGTACTACGCGGCGTGGGCGGCGGACGAGGACAACGAGGAACTGCCGGTGGTGGGCCCGTTGGCGAAGGCCTACGCATCCCAGGCATACTTCTTCGCCGCGTCGGAGTCCCTGCACGTGCACGGCGGTATCGGCTTCACCTGGGCCGACGACTCGCACCTGTACTTCAAGCGGGCCAAGGCCTCCGAGTTGATGTACGGGGACGCCTCGGTCAACAAGGAACTGCTCGCACAACGACTCGGCCTCTGAACCGGCAGTCCAGTCTGAGCGGTCGCCGATCGATCAGGAGCGGTGGCCCGAGGCACACTTGGTGTGCTCGTCACGAGAGGAATTGTGAAACCCATGCCAGTGCGTCCGTTCGCCGAGCCTGCTGTGTTCCGAGCAGGCGGGGTTCGCCCCGGCCTGCTCGGGACCGGGGACGAACCTGAAACCGTCCAGTACCGCCTCGAGGCCGCTCGATGACCGGGAACGTCGCCGAGCGGCGCGGCGGGCCGCTGTCCGGGGTGCGAATCATCGAGCTCTCGGGGATTGGTCCGGGTCCTTTCGCAGGGATGATGCTCGCGGATATGGGGGCAGAGGTGATCCGGGTCGACCGGGCATCAGGCGGTTCCATGCTCTCGGCAACCGAACCCCGCCTGGATGTGCTCGGTCGCGGCAAGTCCTCGATCGCGGTGGACCTGAAGAACCCCGATGGGGTCGCGGTGGTGCTGGATCTCATCGCCGGAGCTGACGGCGTCTTCGAAGGGTATCGACCGGGTGTCGCCGAGCGGCTGGGCCTCGGACCCGATGTCTGCCTCGCTCGCAACCCGGCCCTGGCCTACGGGCGAATGACGGGGTGGGGGCAGACGGGTCCGCTCGCACCGGCGGCCGGGCATGACATCGATTACATTTCGATCTCCGGCGCGCTGGCCGCGATCGGCCGCGAGGGGCAGCCTCCCACCCCGCCGCTCAACCTCGTCGGAGACTTCGGCGGCGGTGGCGCATTCCTGGCGTACGGCATGGTGTGCGCGATCCTCTCCGCGCGCATCTCCGGCAAGGGGCAGGTCGTCGACGCTGCAATGGTGGACGGTGCCTCGATACTGATGGCCCCCTTCGTCGCCATGCGAGCCACCGGGATGTGGAGCCCGGAACGGGGCACGAACATGCTCGACTCCGGCGCCCCGTTCTACGATGCGTACCGCACCTCCGATGGTCGCTACCTTGCCGTCGGCGCCATCGAGCCGCAGTTCTACGCTCTGCTGCTCGAAGGGCTCGGACTCGCCGGAGCGGACCTGCCGGACCAGATGGATCGCGCCCGATGGCCAGAGTTGAAGGCGCGGTTCGCGGAGGTCATTGCGAGTCGGACTCGGGATGACTGGGAGTCGGTGTTCAGCGGCACGGACGCCTGCGTGGCACCGGTCCTTGAGCCCGATGAAGTCCCAACGCACCCGCACATGAAGGCGCGCGATTCCTTTGTCGAGATCTCGGGGCTGACCCAGCCTCGGCCGGCACCGAGATTCAGCGTCACCAGTCCGTCCGTTCCCCACGAAGCGCCGGCGAACGGCGGGGACAGCAGGCGGTTGCTTGCCGGGCTCGGATATGACGATGCGCGGGTGAGTGCTCTGCTGCAGAACGGTGCCGTTTCCGAGTCCAGTTGAACGATACCGGGCTTGCAGGCTTGTCGTGGCGCTCGTCGGATGGCTGGGCGCCTGCGTCGGGCTGTCCGCGTTCTTCCAAGCCGCATGCTGAATCAGTTTGGTGAGACTCGACAAAGTCATCCCGGCGCAGTAACGTGACGATCGATGTCCCGATACCCCTGCCGAAAGCAGGTGGATGCTCGCGGCGTTCACGGATTCACCGGGTGGGTTCGCGTTGGTTTCTGACACAAGGAGGTGTCCCGGTGGGACGACTGGATAATCGGGTAGCGGTAGTGACCGGGGCGGGCCGGGGCATTGGTGCCGGCATCGCAAAGCTCTTCGCCGCAGAGGGTGCGAAGGTCGTCGTGAACGATCTGGGCGCCAATGTCGACGGCACCGGTGCGGATGTCGGTCCTGCCCAGGAGGTCGTGAACGGGATCATCGCGGCGGGCGGTGAGGCGATCGTCAACGGTGGCGACGTGAGTGACTTCGATTCCGCCGGCGAGATCGTGCAGAGCGCGATCGACACCTTCGGCAAGCTGGACATCCTGGTCAACGTCGCCGGCATCCTGCGGGACCGGATGCTCACCAACATGACGCCGGACGAGTGGCAGGCCGTGATCAACGTGCACCTGACCGGCACGTTCAACACCAGCAAGCACGCCGCCGTGTACTGGCGCGAGCACCGCAACGAGGGCGCGTACCGGCTGATCAACTTCACCTCGGGTGCGGGTCTGTTCGGCGCGCCCGGCCAGCCGAACTACGCCGCCGCCAAGCTCGGCATCGTCGGGTTCACGCTGTCCTGCGCGAACGCGCTGAAGAACTACGGCGTCACCTCGAACGCGATCGCTCCCGGCGCCGCCACCCGGATGACCGGCTCGATCCCGCCGGAGCGCGCCGCCGAGCTGGGCATCGACCTCTCCGGCATGGCGCCGGAGGCCGTCGCCTACCCCGTCGCCTACCTCGCCAGCGAGGAATCCGGCTGGTTGAACGGTCGCGTCGTCGGCGCACAGGGCAGCAAGGTCACCCTGTACTCGAACTACGCCGCGGAGCAGGCCCTCGTGTCACAGGTACCGTGGACTACGGACTCCATCTTCACCCAGATGCCGCGGGCGTTCCAACCGGAAGGCCCGCTCTTCGGCGGCAAGGACTGAGCCGGCCGTCAGGCGTTTTCGGCGAAGCTCCAACGTCATCGGCGAACAGCTGCTCGGCCTGCCCAAGGAACCCAGAATGGACAGCGGTCCCTTCCGACAACTGGTCAACGGCTAGCGGGGGAGCACCGTCCCGGCGACACGGGGGGCACGCGCTCCTCAGGATGGCGAGGTGGCCTCAGGACCTTGCGCGAGCAGTGCTTCGATGGCGGAAACCGCCTCCCGAATCACTTGGATGCGCACCGGTTCGGTGGCGTCGCCCGGTTTCTCTGCCGCGTCCAGCGCCCGCACGGCGCCGATCGCCTCGTGGAGCGCGGCGGCATGGCCGGCCTCGTACCCGGCCTCGAATGGGAACCCCACTCCGTTGTGGCGGTACGATCGCGCCCACTCCATGTAGGCCTCGTCGCTTCGTCGCATTGACTCGTTCCCTTCATCCCAAGCAGTGGGACCATTCTGCCGAATCGCAGTCGTCTTCTTCGCGAAAACGTGGTTCGCCACTTCGCGGTGATGTGCCGTCCCGAGGTCGCGGCGAATCGCGGTCATGCGTCTCGACAATTGCGATAGCGACAGCTACGCTGACCGAAAGCGGCCTGCACCACGAGATCGTTCGATGACTGCGGCGTTCACGGATTCACCAGGTGGGTTCGCGTTGGTTTCTGACACAAGGAGGTGTCCCGGTGGGACGACTGGATAATCGGGTAGCGGTAGTGACCGGGGCGGGCCGGGGCATCGGTGCCGGCATCGCAAAGCTCTTCGCCGCAGAGGGTGCGAAGGTCGTCGTGAACGATCTGGGCGCCAACGTCGACGGCACCGGTGCGGATGTCGGTCCTGCCCAGGAGGTCGTGAACGGGATCATCGCGGCGGGCGGTGAGGCGATCGTCAACGGCGGCGACGTGAGTGACTTCGATTCCGCCGGCGAGATCGTGCAGAGCGCGATCGACACCTTCGGCAAGCTGGACATCCTGGTCAACGTCGCGGGCATCCTGCGCGACCGGATGCTCGTGAACATGACGCCGGACGAGTGGCAGGCCGTGATCAACGTGCACCTGACCGGCACGTTCAACACCAGCAAGCACGCCGCCGTGTACTGGCGCGAGCACCGCAACGAGGGCGCGTACCGGCTGATCAACTTCACCTCCGCTGCGGGTCTGTTCGGCTCGCCCGGCCAGCCGAACTACGCCGCCGCCAAGCTCGGCATCGTCGGTTTCACGCTGTCCTGCGCGAACGCGCTGAAGAACTACGGCGTCACCTCGAACGCCATCGGACCCGGCGCCGCCACCCGGATGACCGGCTCGATCCCGCCGGAGCGCGCCGCCGAGATGGGCGTCGACCTCTCCGGCATGGCGCCGGAGGCCGTCGCCTACCCCGTGATGTATCTCGCCAGCGAGGAAGGCGGCTGGATCAATGGTCGCGTCGTCGGCGCCCAGGGCGGACGGGTGACCCTCTACTCGAACTACGCCGCCGAGCAGTCCGTCGTCTCAGCGCAGCCGTGGACGATCGATTCGATCTTCGCGGAAATGCCCAAGACCTTCCACCCCGAGCGCCAGGGCTTGGCCGGAATCGGCTAGTCCCCGGCTCCACGCAGTGCCTTCACCGCTGAATAGTCACCGAAAGGAAACGAAAGTTACATGGATCTCATCTACCCGGCCGAGGCCGAAGAGTACCGCACCCGAATTCGGGCGGTGATCCAGAAGCATCTGCCGAAAGGGTGGACGGGCCTTGGTGCCTTGACCGGCACCGAACATGATGAGTTCGTGGTCCGGTGGCGGAAGGCCCTGAGCGACGAGCACCTGCTCGCCGTGTCGTGGCCCAAGGAGTACGGCGGCGCCGGCCTGACTGCGACCGAGCAGGTGGTGCTCGCTGAGGAGTTCGCCCGCGCCGGAGTGCCCTCCGGCAGCGAGAACGACATGCTCGGGGTCCAGTTGCTGGGAAACACCTTGACCGTGTGGGGGACCGACGAGCAGAAGGCGCACTTCCTGCCGCGCATCCTGACCGGCGAAGACAAGTGGTGCCAGGGTTTCTCTGAACCGGGTGCCGGTTCCGACCTGGCCGGCCTGCGGACTTCCGCAGTGCTCGAGGGTGACGAGTGGGTCATCAACGGCTCCAAGATCTGGACCTCCGGCGGGCACAACGCCAACTGGATTTTCGCTGCTCGTGCGCACCGACCCCGAAGCTCCCAAGCACAAGGGCATCAGCATGCTGCTGGTGCCGATGAACCAGCCCGGGATCGAGGTTCGCCCGATCATCAACATGGCCGGTGGCCACATCTTCAACCAGGTCTTCTTCACCAACGCCCGCACCGCCGCGGTCAACGTGGTCGGACCGGTGAACAACGGCTGGAAGGTCACGATGACCCTGCTCGGCTTCGAGCGCGGTGCCGGTGCCACCACCGACGCGATCCGCTTCCAGAACGATCTGGATCGCCTGTTCGCGCTGGCGAAGGAGCGCGGACGCAACAACGAGCCTCGGATCCGTGAGCTGCTGGCATGGTGCTACTCGCGAGTCGCGATCATGCGCTACCGCGGGTACCAGACCCTTACCAAGTTCCTGAAGGGCGACAACCCCGGAGCGGATGCAGCCGTGGCGAAACTGGTGTGGAGCGAGTACTTCCAGCGCTACACCGAGTTGGCGGTGGAGATCCTCGGCATGGATGCCCTTGCCCCCTCCGGCGCGGGAGCCGGCAATGCTCTGCAGACCGCCGACGTCGGCACACCCAACACCTCGCAAGCGTGGGTGGAAACCGCGCTCTCGGCCAGGGCGGCGACGATCTACGCGGGCACTTCTCAGGTGCAGCGGAACATCATCGGCGAACAACTGCTGGGCTTGCCCAAGGAACCCAGAATGGACGATGGCCCGTTCAAGAACCTGGTCAACGCCTAGCGGAAGAGTGTGTGATCGGGGAGTTGCATGCAAGTGAGGTGTTGATGCAGTAAACCGGTTCCGCCGCAGCGTCGCGGCGGAACCGTCAACTAAGAGAACCCGGCAACGGGTGATTGGAGGAATACCAGTGAGACTTCTCGAAGGCATTCGCGTGATCGAGGTGGGGGGCGGAATAGCAGCCTCCTATGCGACGAAGCTCTTTGCCGACTACGGCGCGGAGGTGATCAAGGTCGAGCCACCTGAGGGGGATCCCGTTCGCGATATGGCGCCCTTCATCGGTGACACGCCCGGCAAGGGTCGCTCCGCGATCTTCCTGCACACCAATACGGGCAAGCGCTCCGTGGTGCTGGATCTGGGTGACAGGGCGGGTCAGTCGGCCCTGGCGAAGCTCGTCGCCTCCGCGGACATCCTGGTCGAGTCGTTCAAGCCCGGCACTCTCGCCGCCATGGGCATGGGCTACGACGACCTGATCGCGCTGCAGCCCCGACTCGTGATGACGAGCATCACCGCGTTCGGTCAGAGCGGACCCTATGCCGACTACGAGGGATCAGAGTTGATCTACTACGGCATGGGCGGGCCGATGCTTGGCAACGGCGAAGAAGATCGCGAGCCGCTGAAGCTCGGCGGCTACATGCAGGTGTACCAGACCGGCAACGTCGCCGCCACGGCGACGATCGCAGCACTGATGATCGCGGAGGAGCAGAACGAGCCGACCCACGTCGACGTCTCGGGCTTCGAGGCGGGCCTGACTTCCGCTGATCGTCGCACCACGTTCCTGCTCAACCACGCATACAACGGCGGGGTGACCGGCCGGGGCAATCTGCTGGGTGGAATCCTGCCGAACGGCGCCTACCCGACCGAGGACGGTTTCGTGCAGATCATGGTGACCCAGGCGTGGCTGCCGAGGATGCTGGCGACCATCCAGGATCCGGACATGGTCGCGTACTTCACGGAGGTCGCCAAGAACCCCGCACTGTTCGCCCGGATAGAGACCAAGGAGGCAATAGACGCCGGCCTGTATCCGTGGTTGGCCGTGCGGACCAAGGAGGAGGCGATGGAGCAGGCACAGGCCAACAAGTGGCCCGTCACGGCGATCAACTCGCCGGCAGAGGTGATCCACAACAAGCACTTCGACGCGCGGCACTACTTCTCGACCCTGGAGTATCCCGGCATCGGCGCCGTGACTCATCCCGGTGCCGCGTTCCGCGCGGCCGACGCATGGGAGCTCGCCCCGGCGCCTTCCCTCGGTGCCGACACCGAAGCGGTGCTCGGTTCGTTGTAGTGCCGAGAAATCCACCTATTCCCGAAATATTCAGCCGATTTACAAAGGAGTAAACCATGGCTAACCTTCCCCTAAAAGGACTGCGCGTCATCGACTTCACGGTCGTTTGGTCAGGACCGGCAGTCACCATGTACCTGTCCGACCTCGGAGCGGAAGTCATTCGCACCGACAATCCGTGGGTGTTCCCCAGCAGCACCCGAGGACTCGTTCCTCGCCCCACTCCCGCCCAGATGCAGATGATGGGGATCATGGGCGGTGCGTTCCCCGACAGCGATCCCGGTGAGTTCCCGTGGGACCGCAACGCGATGTTCAACTGGCACGCGCGGGGAAAGAAGCTGGCCACCCTCGACCTGCGCAAGGACTCCGGTCGGGAGATCTTCCTGAAGCTCGTCGAAAAGTCCGACGTGCTCGTTGAAAACAACAACATCGCCGTGCTCAGCCATCTCGGCATCGACTGGGACGTCCTGCACAAGGTCAACCCGCGGCTCATCCTGCTGAGGCTGCCACCATTGGGGATGGACGGGCCGTACTCGAACTTCCTCGGTCTGGGCGCCCACTTCGAGGCCTTCGCCGGCGTCACCGGGGTTCGGGGCTACCCGGACAGCGCGCCGGCGACCACGACGAGCGTGTTCCAGATGGACCCGGCAGCAGGGGCGGTCGGCGCCTTCGCGGTGATGGCCGCATTGCGCCGGCGCAAGCGCACCGGCGTTGGCGAGCTGGTCGCGCTGCCCCAGATTGAGAACGAGATGAACCACATCGGCGAGATGTACGTCGACGCCGCCTCCACCGGCAACCCGAGCCATCCGCTGGGCAACCGCGACCGCAACTACGTGCAGGGCGTCTACCAGGCGAGCGGGGAGGACAGGTGGGTGAGCATCACCATCCGCAACGATGCGGACTGGGCCGCGGTTGTCTCGGAACTGGGCAACCCTGCTTGGGCTTCGGATCCGCGCTTGAGCACCCAAGCCGGTCGGCTGGCGGCACAGGACGAGATCGACGCGCGGCTGTCGGAGTGGACCGCCCAGCGAACCCGGGACGAAACCTTCCACGCGCTGCAGGCGAGGGGCGTCCCCGCAGGTCCCCTCTACGATGAGGCGGACGTCTTCGGTGATCCGCATGTGCGGGAGCGCGGGATGCTGCGGGAACTCGACTCGGTGAATGCCGGACGGTACAAGTATCCGGCGCACCACTGGCACTGGACGGGCCCCGCGATGAAGTGGGAGCCGGTCGGTGCGATGGGAGCGGACAACGAGTACGTCTACAAGGAAGTGCTCGGGCTGTCGGATGCGGACTACGCCAAGTTGGAGAGCGAAGGGCACATCGCCGGCGGTTACCTCGGTCCGGACGGGAAACTGCTCTAGAGACACCCCGCTCTATGTCAGCCGGGCGTTCTGCTGGGCTGATGCTGAATCTGAGGTGGGTGGGTTCCCGGGAACCCACCCACCTTTTCGCTGTGCCGCGTCGAGGCGCGGGGAGGGTGGCAGACTGTCCGAATAGGCAATTTCGATCGGCGGTGGCGAGTGAGTCAGTCCCGGGGTCCCGTCGAGCGCTCAAGCGAGGCATCCCGCTTGTCGCCGTGGCGAGTCGTCGTCAGTTTCGGGTTCGTGAGCCTCGCCGTAGACATGGTCTCCGACGGCGGTCGCGCGCTCGCCGGCCCCCTGCTGGGGGAGCTGGGCGCCACGGCGCTCGTCGTGGGAATCGTGACCGGCGCCGGAGAAGCGATCGCGCAAGCCCTGCGTCTGATCACCGGACCGTGGGCCGACTACACCCGGAAATACTGGACCTTCACTCTCGTCGGCTATGCCATGACCGCGCTGTGCATTCCCCTGCTGGCGATCACCCCCGGTCTGGGCGTGGCGGGCCTGCTGGTGGCGACGGTGCTGATCCTCGGGGATCGCGCAGGCAAGGCCGTGCGCAGTCCCGCCAAGACCGTGCTCCTGGCCAGCGTGGCACAGGTCGTCGGGCGGGGCCGGGGTTTCGCGGTCCACAAGTCCCTGGACCAGCTCGGTGCATTCCTGGGGCCACTGCTTGTGGCCGGGGTGGTCGCGGGGACCGCTATGATCTGGCCCGGATATGCCGTGCTCACGATTCCGGCCGCGGCCGCCATGATCCTGCTGGCGTGGCTGCGCATCCGGGTTCCCGATCCGGGCAGTTATGAACTCCTCGATGAGGCGTTCGCCGGTTCTGAGGCCGACGTGACAGCGTCGGCCGCCTCGGGGCGGCACCTGCCGGGGCGATTCTGGGTCTTCGCGGCAGCGGGTCTCGCGGCGAACGCGGGACTGGTGACTTTCGGGGTGATCTCGTTTCACCTCACGGATGCCGGCATCGTGCCGCTGGCCGTGGTGCCGCTGCTCTACGGGGCAGCGATGGCTGTCGCCGCCCTGGCCGCATTGGCCAGCGGGTTCCTCTATGACCGGTGGGGCGCGGGGGTGCTGCTGGCAGTACCGCCGCTGATCGTGCTGGTGCCGATGTTCTCGCTCGCGCAGAACCTGCCCGGAGTCATCATCGGCGTGCTGGCTTGGGGTGCTGCGGTGGGCATCCTCGACTCGACCGTCAAGGCGCTTGTGGCGGACATGGTTCCGGCCGGTCGACGTGGCACCGCCTACGGAGTCTTCGCCGCATTCGAGGGTGTCGGTGCGCTGATCGCCGGAGTGCTCGCCGGAGCCCTCTACAGCCAGGTGCCGGTACTGGTGGCGGTGGTCGTCGGGCTGCAGGTCCTCGCACTTGCTCTGCTGGTCGCCACCCTGCGTCGGCGCCCGGTGTCGTTCCGGGCACCGACGCAGGGGCACGCCTGAGGGACAGCAGCGCCCGGCATGCCGAAATCGGCAATCCGTCACTGAGCGATCTAACATCAGTTGCAGGTGATGCCGCTCCGACCAGGAGGAAACGCCGATGAAAACAACTGACCGCCCCGGGCTCACGCCCGAGGAAGCCGCCGACCGCCTCGCCCGGCTCGGCCCCAATCGGCTGTTCACGCCAGCTCCGGTGCGATTCTGGGCGATTGCCGCGGAAGAGGTCAGGGAGCCGATGATCCTGCTGCTGCTGGTGGTGGGCGTGCTGTACAGCGTGTGGGGCGGACTCGGTGATGCGATCACCATCTTCGTCGTGATCGCACTGCTGGTGAGCGCGGAAGTCGTCAACGAGTTCCGCGCCAAACGCGCCATCGGCTCTCTCGAACAGCTCTCCGCACCGAAGGCGCGGGTCCGGCGTTCGGGGCAGCTCACCACGACGGACACCGAATCGGTGGTGCCGGGCGATCAGCTGATCCTGGTGCCCGGCGCGCGGGTCGCGGCCGATGTCACGCTCACCGATGTCATCAACCTCAGTGTGGACGAGTCGGCGCTCACCGGTGAGTCGCTGCCGGTGCAGAAATCAGTCGGCGACCTCGTCAGTGCCGGCACGGTGGTTGTGGCGGGCGAGGGCGAGGGCGAGGTGACCGCGACCGGAAGTGCGACCCGCCTCGGCCAGTTGGCCGCTCAACTCGGCACCGTGAAGCCACCCAAGACGCCGCTGCAGCTGGAGATGAAATCGCTGGCCGGGAAGCTGGTGTGGGTGGCGGTGTGCTTCTCGGTGATCATTCCGATCATCGGCATCGCGCGGGGCGGTGACGTTCAGGAAATGCTGCTCACCGGACTATCACTCGCCTTCGCCACCATCCCCGAGGAACTGCCGATCATCGTCACCATGGTGCTGGGTCTTGGTGCCTATCGCCTGTCGCGGCAGAATTTCCTGGTCAAGCGCCTGCGCGCGGCCGAGACTCTGGGAGATGCGACGGTGATCCTCACCGACAAGACGGGCACGTTGACGGAGAGCCGCATGCGGGTGGTGGCGGTGTGGCCGGCAGAGCAGGAGCACGCGATCCTTGAAGCCATGGTGGGAACCGTCTCTTTCGAGGTGCCGGACTCGCTGGAGCAAGCCGTGATGGAGCGCAGTGCGGAACTGGGCGTGGCACTGCCACAGGGGGAGATCGTGCATCTGCGCCATCCCGGTGACGGACGCCGCAGCAAAGCGGCCCTGTGGCGAGGGCCGGATGGGTCGCGGCGCGTGCACCTGACCGGTGCGCCGGAGGAGATCTTCGCCCGGTGCCGCGAGGTGCCCGCTGCGCTGCGGGAGCGACTCGCCGAGGAAACCGCTCAAGGCAGGCGCGTGATCGCCGCGGCGACGCGAGTGCTCGACGCGCAGGCGAGAGTCGTGGAACTCGAGCAGTGGGAACAGGACCTCGAACTCGTCGGTCTGGTGTCCCTGGCCGACCCGCCGCGCGCGGACGTCAGGGAGACGATCGCGCAGGTGGCGGGTGCCGGCATCCGCACGCTGATGGTCACGGGTGATCACCCCGCGACTGCCGCTGCCATCGCTCGCGATGTCGGCATCTCAGCCGACCGGGTGCTCACCGGCGACGAGCTGGATCGCCTCGATGACGTGCAGCTGGCGGAGGCGGCACGCGAGGTTTCGGTCTTCGCCCGTGCAACGCCGCAGCACAAGTACCGACTGGTCCTGGCTCTGCAGGGCAGCGGAGAGGTGGTTGCCGTGACGGGGGACGGCGTCAACGACGCGCTGGCGCTCCGAGCCGCCGATGTCGGCATCGCCATGGGCATCAAGGGCACCGACGTTGCCAAGGAGGCGGCACAGGCGGTGCTCGCGGATGACAACTACGCCACGCTGGCCCGCGGCGTGTTCGAGGGGAGGCACTTCTTCGACAACCTGCGCAAGGGGGTCAACTACTATCTGGCGGTCAAGATCGGCCTGATCGCGATCTTCCTGCTGCCGGTGCTGGTGGGGCTGCCGCTGCCGTTCTCGCCGATCCAGATCATCGTGCTCGAGTTGTTCATGGACCTCGCCGCCTCCGCCGGTTTCGTGACCGAGCCCGCGGAGACCGACATCACCCGCCGTCGGCCGCGCCGCGCCGCGACGGCGCTGATCGACCGCGCAGCCGTGCGAACCATGTTCGTCAACGGCGGCTTGCTGTTCGCCGCAGTGATGGCGGCCTACGCGTGGGCCAGCTGGCGAGGCCTGTCGCCGGCGATGGTGCAGAGTTGCGCATTCGCCGCCTGGATGGTCGGCCATGTCGCGCTGGCCTTCATCTCGCGCAGCGACCACGACTGGATCGTGCGTCACGGCCTGTTCGCCAACCGGGTGATGAACCTGTGGGCGCTCGCGGCCATCGCCTTCCTGCTGCTCGCCGTCTACCTGCCGCCCCTGCGCGAGGCAATGCGCTTCGCGGCGGTCGCACCCACCGACCTGATCATCTCGATGGCACTCGCACTGGTTTTGGTAGCGCCGGCGGAGTTGAGAAAGGCTATTCCCCGTCGAGCGGCACCGTGATCCCGACCCCGGAGGTTCGGCGGCAGTCGTGGTTGCGCAGCTCGGCGAGCGTCAGGCGGGGGTGAGCCAGTCCAGCGCCGCGACCAGGAGCGCTGAGATTCCGGTGTCGAGGGTCGGCCGGATCACGGGCGCGAAGTTCGGCGAGTGGTTGGTGGGGATGTCCCGGTCGGTGGTGCCGTTCGCTGCCGCCGCGTGGAACAGTACGGGGTCGGTGCCGCCGAAGAGCCAGTAGACCAGGGGGACCCCGAGGTGATCAGCGAAGACCGCCACATCCTCGCTGCCGGTGACGGCGCCCGGGTCGAACACTCGATCCGCGTCGAAGCGCTCGTAGAACGCGGCGAGGACGCGAGTGGTCGCCGCCGGGTCGTTGATCACCGGCGGCACCGCTTCCTCGTGGATGATCTCGGGCTCGCGCTCGCTGCCGGAGGCCCGCGCCTCATCGCGAATGATCCGGTGCACGGCGTCAAGGACCCTGGCCCGCACCGCGGCAGTGGTGCTGCGGATGCTCAGGCCCATGCTGACCACGTCCGAGATGATGTTGCTCGTCGTCCCGGCATGGATCTGACCGACCGTCACCACCGCGGTCTCGGTGGCGGCGACCTCGCGGGAGACGATGGTCTGCAGACGCATGATGGTCGACGCGGCCATCACGATGGGATCGATCGTCGTCTCGGGTCGGGAACCATGTCCGCCGCGGCCGAACATGCGCACGCGCAGCGTGTCCATGGATGCGAAGGCGGCCCCGGAGTGCACACCGAGCGTGCCGGCAGGCGCGGGGGCGAGATGCTGGCCAAGGACGATGTCCGGCCGGGGAACCCGGGAGAACAGGCCGTCATCGATCATCGCGGCTGCGCCCCCGCCGTTCTCCTCGGCGGGCTGGAAGACGACCACGAGGGTGCCGGACCAGTGGTCGCGATGCTCAGCGAGGATCCTCGTGGCGCCCAGCAGGGCGGTGACGTGCATGTCGTGCCCGCAGGCATGCATCACCGGCACATCGCGGCCGTCAGGATCCGTGCCGTGGGCGGTGCTGGCGTAGTCCAGGCCGGTGGCCTCGGCGACCGGCAGCGCGTCCATGTCTGCGCGAAGCATGACCGTCGGACCGGCGCCGTTTCGCAGCACGGCCGCGATCCCGGTGACGCCGACGCCCGTTGTCACCCCGAGTCCCAGCTCCGACAGTTGCTCCGCGATGATGCCGGCCGTCCGGTGCTCGGCGAAGGACAACTCAGGATGCGCGTGCAAATCCTTGTAGAGCTCAACGAGGTCATCCGCAACGGCGGCAACAGAGGTGATCACCAGACAAGTGTGATGCATGGGGGAGTTACCGCGCCGCTGGATGGGTCGCAGCGTCAGCGTTCCCAGCGACTTTGCGAATTGATGAAACCATCATTATGTGAAATGGTGGGGTGGTGAAGGCATTCTCCGAGGTTCCCCGGCCGCTCTACGAAGTGAAGGCCAATCTGTTCAAGGGCTTGGCGCACCCGCTTCGGGTGCGCGTGCTCGAGGTGCTCTCGACGGCTGGTGAGCTGTCCGTTGCCGAGTTGCTGGAGGACACCGGCCTGGAAGCTTCGCACCTCTCGCAGCATTTGTCGGTACTGCGCCGGCACAATCTGGTGGTCGCGGAGCGTCGGGGCAGTCAGGTCTTCTACCGGCTCGCATACCCGCAGGTTGCCGATCTGCTCACGGCGGCGCGTTCGCTGTTGCTGGATATTCTGGCGACGACCCAGCGCCAGCTCGATTCCACCGCGGAGATGCCCAGTCTCCCGGCCGGCGAGCAGCGGACGGCAGAACGATGACGGCGCTGGCGCACCTGAGTTCGCTGCTACCGCGACCGGCAGACTACCGGCTGCTGCGGACCTCGTGGCGGGGCGACCTGCTGGCGGGGCTCACGGTCGGCATCGTCGCGCTGCCACTGGCCCTGGCATTCGGAGTCAGTTCCGGTGCCGGACCCGAGAGCGGGCTGGTCACCGCGGTAGTCGCCGGTGTGGTGGCGGCGGTTTTCGGGGGTTCGAACATCCAGGTGTCCGGACCGACCGGCGCCATGGTGGTCATCCTCGGCCCGATCATCGCCGTGAACGGCATCAGCATTCTCGCGCCGCTGGGCATCATGGCCGGAGCCATGGTGGCCCTGATGGGGGTGCTCCGCCTCGGCCGGGCCGTGAGTTACATACCGTGGCCGGTGATCGAGGGGTTCACGCTCGGGATCGCGGTGATCATCTTCCTGCAACAGGTTCCTGCCGCGATCGGATCGAGCGCCGGATCCAGCAGTAATGCCCTGCTCGCCGCGATCGAGTCGTTTGCGCATTTCGATCCGGCCGCAGCTGCCTGGTCACTGGCGATCGGTGTGGTGGTGGTTGCGATCATGGTGCTGGCCCCCCGGATCCACCGCAATGTGCCCGGATCGCTCATCGCCATCGTCGCCGTGACCGTCCCGGTGTTCGTCTTCAGTCTTCCCGTCAGCGTGATCGGCGCGTTGCCGAGTCGACTGCCGGCCCCGGTGCTTCCGGTCGTCGACGTAGAAATGCTCAGCATGCTGCTCGGCCCTGCGGCCGCGGTGGCGGCGCTGGCGGCGATCGAGTCACTGCTGTCGGCTCGAGTGGCTGCTTCGATCTCGGATACGGGCCCCTACGACGCCGACCGCGAACTGGTGGGCCAGGGTCTGGCATCGATCGCCTCCGGCTTCTTCGGCGGCATGCCCGCGACCGGCGCCATAGCGAGGACGGCGGTCAATGTCCGCTCGGGCGCACGAACGAGGGTCGCCGCGATCACGCACTCGCTGATCCTGCTGGGTTTCGTCTATCTCGCTGCCGGGGCGGTCGCAGCGATCCCACTTGCGGCGCTGGCCGGTGTGCTGATGGTCACCGCGGTCCGAATGGTGTCGATTACCACAGTGCGCAGCATAATCGGCTCCGGCAGGTCGGATGCGATGGTCTTCATCGTGACCGCGCTGATCACGGTGTCCTTCGATCTGATCATCGCCGTCGGGATCGGTATCGGCGTGGCGGCTTTCTTCGCGCTCCGGGCGCTCTCCGACTCCAGTGGCGTGTACCGTGAGGACCTTCCGGTTCCGGCCATGCCCGGCGACGAGCAGATCGCACTGTTCCGGCTGGAGGGTGCGCTGTTCTTCGGCGCCTCGGACAAGGTTCTGGAAAGAGTCAACGCGATCAGCAATGTCCGCGTCGTCATCCTCAGGATGTCGCAGCTGCAGATTCTGGATGCCACCGGTGCGCGGGTGATCACCGATCTGGTGCATCAGCTGGAGCGCCGTGGGATCACGGTACTGATCAAGGGCATCCAGGAACGTCATCTGGTGATGGCCACCAGGGTCGGCGTTGTCTCCTCGCTGCGGCACCAGAACCACCTGTTCACCGACCTGCCGGCGGCGGTCATCCACGCTCGCAGCCACGTCGCCCGTTCGGATGTCGGTGCCGAGGAGCCGTCGGCGGAACCGGGCGGCTGAACGCCGGCACATCCGAGTGCCGCTCTGGCTCTCGTCGTCGGGAGTGTCCCGAGAACTGCCTAGAGTGGATGTCATGGTCACGTCCGTTGTTGCGCCCGAATACGGTGGTCCCGAGGTCTTGCGCGTGATCGAGGAGGCACTGCCGAATCCGGGGCCCGGTGAGGTGCGCATTCGCGTCAGGGCGGCCGGGTTGAATCCGGCCGATGCCAAGCGCATCCGCGGCTCCTTCGGCCGCGGGCAGCAGCCTCCGATCCGGCCGGGCAGCGAAGTGTCGGGCATCGTCACCGCGGTGGGCGAACAGGCGTCGGGTCCGTCGGGTCCGATTGCCGTCGGTGACGAAGTGGTCGCGTACCGCGTCGCGGGTGGCCTGGCCAGCGAAGTCAACGCTCCCGCGAGTTCAGTGCTGCCCAAACCCGACTCGCTCGGCTGGGATGAGGCGGCCGGACTCCTGCTGACGGGAGGGACCGCGTACCACCTGCTCGAGGCGACCGGCGTGTCCGAGGTGGACACCGTGCTGATCCACGGCGCCTCCGGCAGCGTCGGCCTGCTCGCCGCACAGCTCGCAGCGCAGCGCGGCGCTCGCGTCATCGGCACCGCCGGCGCGCTCAACCACGATCTGCTGCGCCGCTTCGGCATCGAGCCGGTAGCGTACGGCCCCGGTCTGATCGAACGCGTCAATGCGATGGCACCGGCGGGTATCGACGTCGCCTTGGACACGGTCGGCACCGACGAGGCGATCGACGTCTCGGTCGCGCTCGTGGCCGATCGCGGCCGGATCGCGACCATCGCGGCATTTCAGCGCGCGGGAGAGATCGGCGGCATTCGGATCCTCGGCAGTGGTCCCGGAGCGGACCCCGGCACGGAGCTGCGCAGCGCTGCCCGTCTCGAACTGCTTCGACTCGCTGGCGAAGGCAGACTGGTGGTCGTGCTCGGCCCCAGCTTTCCGCTGGCGGCGGCGGCAGAAGCCTTCGCTCTGGTCGAGAGCGGCCACGCCGGCGGCAAGATCGTGCTGCACCCCTGATCGTCCCCACCCCTGCCCCAGCGCAGAGCGGAGCGGGCGTAGGGTGGGAGCAACAGGAACTGGTGAGAGGGCGGACGATCATGGTGGAAGACGGCAGGCGTGCTGCGGACCCGGACGATGCCGAGTTCGTTTTCGCCAACGGAGACGATCCCCAGTCGGTCGCCCGCGAAGACGAGGAGCCCTACGACGAGACCGGGGACGGCGATACCGGGGGTGGGGGAGCCGCAGACATCGACGGAGTCGGCGACGAGTTGAGGGTGATCTTCGACGATGACGAGGAAGTCCTCAGGGACAATCTCGAGTGGGACCAGTGACCGCACCCGCGTACTGAGCCCGCGGGCACTGCGCTGCGGCGGTCCTCGGGGCTGCACCGGGCGGGTCGGCTCGCCCATTTCTCGGAACCGCCGGCAGTAAATTGACCAGAATTCACGAAATGTATATAGTTGCACTTCATCAACTATCTGGCGCAGTGTTGAGCCGGTATCCGCTACCGCCGCTATTCTGGAGCACCATCCATGTCAAGATCCGTTCGTCACGTCCCTGCTTCTGACGCATCATCCGACGCAGCCGCAGCCGGGTCCGCTGTCGATTCGACGTCCGCAGAACCCGACGTCCCAGTGATGACCCACCGACAGGTGCTCGAGGCCCTCTCCGGCCTGCTGCTGGGCATGTTCGTCTCGATTCTCGCCACAACCGTCGTCTCCACATCGCTGCCTCGGATCATCTCCGACCTGAACGGTGACCAGACGGCCTTCACCTGGGTCGTCACGTCCACTCTGCTTGCCACCACGGTTTCCACGCCGATCTGGGGCAAACTCGCGGACATCTTCAACCGCAAGGTTCTGATCCAGCTCTCGCTGGTGCTGTTCGTGGTCGGTTCGGGTCTGGCCGGCTTCTCGCAGGATACGTCGACCCTGATCCTCTTCCGGGTCTTCCAGGGTCTCGGTGCCGGTGGCCTTACTGCGCTCAGCCAGATCATCATGGCCGACATCATCAGCCCGCGCGAGCGGGGTCGCTACATGGGGCTGTTCGGCGCCGTGATGGCCGTCGGCACGGTCAGCGGTCCGCTGATCGGCGGACTGCTCACCGACACGGTCGGCTGGCGCTGGAACTTCTTCGTCGGCGTTCCCTTCGCGATCATCGCCATCATCCTCCTGCAGTTGACCCTGCGCCTGCCCAGGAGTCCCAAGCGCAAGGTGCGAATCGACTACCTCGGTGCGATCCTGTTGACGGGTGGCGTGTCGCTGCTGCTCATTTGGATCACCATGGCCGGCAGCCAGTTCGAGTGGGCCAGCTGGACCACGGTGTACATGGTTGGCGGCGCGGCGGTCCTGCTGATCGCCACGGTTGTCACCGAGCTGCGGGCGAAGGAACCGATCATCCCGCTCGAGATGTTCAAGAACCGGTCCTTCACGCTGGCTGTCATCGCCAGCATCTCGGTCGGCGTCGCGATGTTCGGCACCACGGTGTTCCTCAGCCAGTACATGCAGTTGGCCCGCGGTGCAACCGCAACCCAGTCCGGCCTGCTGACTCTGCCGATGATCGGCGGGATGCTGGTCTCGTCCACGGTAGTGGGCGCTCTGATCACTCGCTTCGGCAAGTGGAAAGCCTTCATGGTGGCGGGTTCCGTGATGCTGACAGTGGGCATCTACCTGATGAGTACGGTCGAATACAACACGGACTACCTGCTTCTGTCCGTCTACATGCTGCTGCTGGGTGCCGGTATCGGCATGGTGATGCAGAATCTGGTGCTGGTGGTTCAGAACGCCGTGGCCCCCAATCTGCTGGCCACGGCCAGTTCCGCGGTGGCATTCTTCCGCAGTCTGGGCGGTACGATCGGCGTCTCGATCATGGGCAGCGTCCTCGCCGCGACGGTGACCAGCATGATGGTCGACCAGAGAGCGGCGATCGTCAAAGCCGTGGCGGCGCTCGGTGCCGAGGGTGCGCCGATTGCCGAGGCGATACAGGCCGGCACCCTGCCGAAGGTCAGCACCCTGCCATTGAGCCTGCGAACCATCATCGAGGCGATATACGGTCAGGCCGTTGCCGATATCTTCCTGATCGCCGTGCCTCTGGCGATCATCACGGTGGTCGCCATCCTGCTGCTGCCCAACAAGAAGCTCGGCACCAAGACCACTCTCGAACGTCTGGCCGAGCAGGAGCGCGAGGCTCAGGAGTACATCCACGACGCCGAGGAGGTTGTCGTCGACGTTGCGGAGGCGATGGTCGGCGGCGTGCGATTCGCTGACGAGGACGAGCAGGCTCTTCCCGAAGAGCAGGCGCCGCGCCCGTCATGACGACCCGCTCAGAAGACAACGGCGTCCAGACCCAGGGCCTGGCGATCGCCGCTGTCGAAGAGCAGTTCTCCACGCTGTTCAACCGGGTGCGCGCCGCCATCCGTGAGCGCGCACTCGGAGTCCACCCCGACCTGCAACCCGCCGGCTACAAGATGTTGAGTGCGCTGGTCCGTTCCGGGCCGGCCCATGCCGGGGAACTCGCCGAGCTGCTGGCGACCGACAAGAGCGTGGTCAGCCGTCAGGTTCGGTTGCTCGAGCAGTTGGGCTTCGTCGAGCGGCAGGCTGACCCCGCGGATCGGCGAGCCAGCTACCTGGTCGCGACGGAGGCTGCGGTCGCCAGGATCGGCCGGGTCAAGGCCGAGGACCGGGCGACGCTCTACCGGGGCTTGGGCACCTGGCCGATCGATGATATCGATCGGCTGGCCGAGCTGCTCGGACGATTGAACGAGTCGATGACGACGCCGATTCAGCGGTAGTCCACAGCTCGGGGTCCGGGCGTCCTCGCCCGCGCTCCCGCCTGGTCGTGCCACGGAATCCGCTGCGCAGTGCCTAGACTGGCGTAAGCACGAGGACAGTGGAGCGACGCGACTCGGGCACCACTCAGAGTTGAGGATAGTCACAATGAGAATCGGCATGATGCTGAGTTACGCAGGCGGATTCCGTGAGGCGGCGGATGAAGTCGTCGAGCTGGAGAAGCGCGGTATCGATCTGGTCGGCGTCGCCGAGGCGTACACGTTCGACGCGGTCAGTCAGCTCGGCTACCTCGCGGCGAAGACCTCGCGCATCACACTCGCCTCCGGCATCCTGCAGATCTACACCCGGACACCGTCGCTGACCGCGATGACTGCCGCGGGGATCGACTTCGTCTCCGAAGGTCGGTTCCTGATGGGGATCGGCGCCAGCGGGCCGCAGGTCATCGAAGGGTTCCATGGCGTCCCCTACGACGCACCTCTGACTCGTACCCGGGAAGTGATCGAGATCTGCAGGGCGGTGTGGAGGCGCGAGAAACTCGAATACGAGGGCAGCAAGTACCGGATTCCGCTGCCCGAGGGCGAGGGCACCGGTCTCGGCAAGCCACTCAAACTGATCAACCAGCCGGTTCGGGAGCGCATCCCGATCTACGTCGCCTCGCTCGGCGCCAAGAGCGTAGAGCAGACTGCGGCGATCGCCGAGGGCTGGATGCCGATCTTCTTCGATCCTGCGCGTGCGCGGGATGTCTGGGGGAGCGCGCTGGATTCGGGGAAGGCGCGACGCGAAAGCGGTCTCGACGAGCTGCGCATCCAGATCTCACCGGCCTTCGCGATCACGGAGGATCCTCAACCGCTCTTCGACGTGGTCAAGCACCAGCTCGCGCTGTACATCGGCGGTATGGGGGCACGCGGCAAGAATTTCTACAACGACCTGGTGCGCCAGTACGGCTACGACGCGGAGGCGACCCTGATTCAGGACCTCTATCTCGACGGCCGCAAGGCGGAGGCTGCTGCGGCGGTCCCGAATGACCTGGTGCGCGATGTCTCGCTGATCGGACCGGAGAGCTGGGTGGCCGAACGGATCGCCGCGTTCGCCGAGGCGGGCGTCACCGAGCTCGCGGTTGCGCCGATGGCGCGCTCCTCCGCCGAGCGGATCGAGTCGATGGCGAGGCTTCGATCGCTCACCTGATGCGACGCGGCGGTTCGCGGTACCGAGACGTGGGTTGATCGTGCGGCGCACTAGCATTTCGGGTATGAGTGTCGGTGCCGCTTCGCACGACGGAACGAGTGGAGGACGTTCCGAGACCGAGAACGAGCGGCTCGACCGCAACTGGTCGGACATCCTGCAGGAGCTCAGGGTGACCCAGACCGGCACCCAGATCCTCACGGGCTTCCTGCTCGCGATCGCCTTTCAGCCCCGTTTCGCTGAGTTGAGTGAGGGCCAGATCGCCGTTTACCTTGCGCTGGTCGTGACGGCTGCCGTCAGCACAGTATTGAGTTTGGCTCCGGTGAGTCTGCACCGCGTGCTGTTTCGGCGGGGCCTCAAGAACCGAATCGTGCGGGTCGGCAACAGTGTGATCGGGATCACTCTGGTCCTGGTCTCGATCACGGTGACCGGGACCGCCTACTTCATCGTCGATGTGGTGGCGGGCGCGGTGCCGGGGATATTCGCGGGCCTCGGCGTCGGGCTGTGCGCTATCGTGACCTGGCTGGTCATCCCGATCCTGTTGCGTCGCGACGGGCATCAGCAGGACTGAGTCGGCAGCGCCGGGGCACCGCGGTCACAGCCCCGTCAGTCCCCGCAGCAGCCGAGTGGGCGTTCGTCGATCTGCGCTCGTGCTCCAGCAATGACCGTTTGACGTCCAATCCCCAGCCGAATCCGCCGAGGCTGCCGTCGCTGCGCAGCACCCGGTGGCAGGGGATGAACAGGGCAGCGGTATTGTTCGCGCAGGCCCCGGCGGCCGCGCGCACGGCCTTCGGGCTGCCGAGCAGCACCGCGAACTCGGTGTAACTGCAGGGCGCACCGGCCGGAATGCTGCGCAGCGCCAACCAGGCACGCGAACGGAATTCGGTGGACTGCTGGCGCACGACAACCGTGTCGATCATCGCAACATCACCGGAATAGTACGCCCAGACGGCCGTTGCAACGGGGTCGGGAATGACGGTGGGGGTGCGCGACGGCCGCAGACCTTCCGGGATTCGGGCCATCAGGCCGTCCGCGTCGGCGGTCCAGCCCGACGCGAGCACCGCGCCATCGTCGGCGGTGATCACCGTGAACGGCCCGTCGGGAGTGTCAATGGTCGGCGCGGAGTCATTCATGGCTTCCCTCGAATCGCTGTGCAGAACTGCCCGTCGAAACTCGTGTCCCGCGCCGCGATCGCGCGGTACATCGTCTCGAATTCCATGACTCCATTATCGGGGGCCCCGCGGCAGACTTCCCGCGGAAATCGGACATCGAATCGCGTCGCATTCCGTAGTGAGCGCGGGGGAGCCATGCTGGGGGTTACGCTGTTCGGGATGACTGATCTGATCCCGACCCCTTATGAGGACCTGCTCCGCCAGGTTCTGGAAACGGGCACCGCCAAGGCCGACCGAACGGGCACCGGCACGACGAGCCTGTTCGGCGCGCAGCTGCGGTTCAACCTCGCTGAGGGATTCCCGCTGATCACGACCAAGCGCGTGCATTTCAAGTCCCTTGCCTACGAGCTTCTGTGGTTCCTGCGCGGTGAGAGCAATGTGCGCTGGCTGCAGCAGAACGGGGTCTCGATCTGGGATGAGTGGGCCGATCAGGACGGCGAACTCGGGCCGGTGTACGGCGTGCAGTGGCGATCCTGGCCCGCGCCGAACGGCGAGCACATCGACCAGATCAGTCAGGTCATCGAGACGCTGAGAACCAACCCGGACTCCCGGCGCATCATCGTGTCGGCATGGAATGTCGCCGAGCTGCCGCAAATGGCACTCGCCCCCTGCCACGCCTTCTTCCAGTTCTATGTGGCCGACGACAAGCTCTCCTGCCAGCTCTACCAGCGCAGCGCAGACATGTTCCTCGGAGTGCCCTTCAACATCGCCAGTTACGCGATGCTGACCCACATGATCGCCGCGCAGACGGGACTCGGAGTCGGCGACTTCATCTGGACCGGCGGCGACTGCCACATCTATGACAACCACCTCGAGCAGGTCGCCGAGCAGCTGACCCGGGAGCCCTATCCGGCCCCGAAGCTGCGGATCGTCACGCCGCGGGAGAGCATCTTCGACTACGAATTCACCGACTTCGAGGTCGTCGACTACCAGCATCACCCGGCTATCAAGGCCCCGGTTGCCGTCTGAGGCCGGCCTCGCGCTGATCTGGGCGCAGGCCCGGGACGGCGTGATCGGTCAGGACGGCCAGATGCCGTGGCATCTGCCGGAGGATCTTGCGCACTTCCGCGAACTCACGGGCGGTGACGCCGTCGTGATGGGACGGCGCACCTGGCAGTCGCTGCCCGAGAGATTCCGGCCGCTGCCAGGGCGCCGCAACATCGTTGTGACGCGGAACCTCGAATGGAGCGCGGCCGGTGCTGAGGTCGTGAATTCGCTCGCGCAGGCGAAGAGTCTGGTAGGTGCGAGCCCGCTGTGGATCATCGGCGGCGGGGAGCTTTATCGCGCCGCAATCGATATGGCCACCCGCCTGGAGGTCACCGAGCTCGATCTTGCCGTCGACGGAGACACTTCGGCACCACCGATCGACGGGACTTGGTCGTTGAGCGCTGACACCGACTGGATGACCTCCCGTACCGGCATCCGCTACCGCTTCCGCAGCTACGGTCGCCCCTGACCGTTCGACACCCACAGGGTCAGCGGAGTTGGCTGAAAGCCTCCGCTTTGCTGGTCTGACCGGTGACCAGGATCTCGTCGTCCGCGTTGATCACGGTGTCGGCCGTCGGATAGTCCCAGCGTTCGCCGGGGCGTTTGATGGCCGCAACGGTGACCCCGTATCGGGCGAGCAGGCCGGTCTCGGCGAGGGTCCTGCCGATCAGTGTCGCGTTCGGGGTGGTCTTGACCATGGCGAAGTCGTCGCCGATCTCGATGTAGTCCTTCATCGCGCCGCGAACCAGATGGGCGACCCGGCGTCCCATCTCCTGCTCGGGGTAGATGACGTGCTTGATGCCGATCTGGCTGAGGATCGTGCCGTGCGCGTCACTGACCGCCTTCGCCCAGATCTCGGGGATGTCGTAGCTGAGCAGTAGCGATGTGGTCAGAATGCTTGCCTCGACATCGGTCCCGATCGCGACGACGACCCGGTCGAACTCGGGGATCGACAGCTGCTTCAGCACCTCCTCACGGGTGCTGTCCGCCCGCACCACGTGGGTGAGCTGGCCGTTGAGGCTCTGCACGATATCCTCGTCGCGGTCGATGCCCAGCACCTCGGTGCCGGACGCCATCAGTTCCAGCGCGAGTGCTCGGCCGAAGCGGCCTAGGCCGATGACCGCCACGGAGTCCGCTTCAGCGACGCGCGCGGTGTCCGCGCCGCCAAACAGGGTGAATCTAACCAATGATCGGCCTTTCCTTGGGGTATTCGTAGAGGAGTCTGCGCTCGCGCAGGGCGAGCGCGCTGGCGAAGGTGATCGGACCGAGCCGGCCGACGAACATCAGCAACATCAGCAGCAGCTGTCCGGCGATCGGCAGACTCGCGGTGATCCCCGTCGACAACCCGACAGTGCCGAAGGCGCTGACCGCTTCGAAGAGCAGAGCGTCGAGGCTGAAGTCGGTCAGCAGCATCAGCACTGCCGTCGAGGCGCCGACCACGGTGATCGCGAGCAGCGCGAGGGCGATCGCCTCGCGGTGCACCGAACGGGACAGTCGCTTGCCGAAGATGTTGACCACGGCGTCACCCCGAATCTCGGCGAGGGCGATGAAGAACAGCACTCCGAATGTGGTGATCTTGATGCCGCCGGCCGTTCCCGCTGTGCCACCGCCGATGAACATCAGGGCATCCATGCCCAGCAGGGTCGCCGAATCCAACTGGGAGATGTCGACACTGTTGAATCCGGCGGTGCGCGTCTGCACTGACTGGAAGAAGCCGGCAAGCAGTTTGCCGGGGACGTCCAGCGGGCCGAGCGTCGCCGGGTTGTTCCACTCGAGAGCCGTGATGTAGACCGAGCCGACGACCAGCAGGCCCACGGTGCCCCAGAGCACGAGCTTGGTGTTCATCGTCCACAGCAGCGGCTGGCGGAGGTTCCTGCGCAGCTGGACGATGACGGGGAACCCGATGCCGCCGAGGATGATCGCGGCGCACATCGGCAGGGCGATCAGCGGGTCTGCCACGAAACCCATCATGTTGTCACTGAAAAGCGCGAAACCGGCGTTGTTGAACGAGGAAACCCCGTGGAAGACGCCGAGCCATAGGGCCTCGCCGGCAGGGTGACCGTAGCCGAGCCAGAATCGCAG
>CAVPES010000010.1:0-5544 GCA_963703545.1 uncultured Actinomycetota bacterium | reverse complement strand
GTTTTGCCGCACCCGTTCAGTTACGTATTGCTAAGTTGAACGCCTGGTGCATTTCGTCGCCGCGCACCCAATCCGCGAGTCTGCTGAGCGGTTCGACCCACGCTTCGGCGACCAGGGCGCGTTCGCCGGGGTACTCGTCGAGCACCCGTCGCCACTCCCGGTTTATCTCATGCACGCCCGCCTGTGCCCAGAACGGCGCGAGCCGCCCTGCGCCGCCGCCCATGCTGCCGGCATTCGGATCGACGACGAAGTCCGGAAGTCCATCGGCCTTGATCATGCCGTGGGCGACATCGACGCGGAAGCCGTCCACTCCGCGGTCGAGCCAGAAGCGCAGAATCGCTCGGAACTGCTCGCGAACCCACGGGTTCTGCCAATTGAGGTCGGGCTGCGTGCTGTCGAAGAGGTGCAGATACCACTGGCCGGCACTGCCGTCGCTTTCTGCGATGCGAGTCCACGCGGTGCCGCCGAAAACGGATTCCCAGTTGTTCGGCGGGAGCTCGCCATGCGCACCCCGTCCGTCCCGGAAGAGATAACGTGCACGCGCGGGCGAACCCGGCGCGGACATCACGGCATCGAGGAACCACTGATGGTCGCTGGACGTGTGGTTCGGAACGATGTCGACGATGAGCCGGAGGTTTCGGGCATGGGCGCCCGCGACCAGCGAATCGAAATCGTCGAGGCTGCCGAAGATCGGGTCGACGTCGACGTAGTCGGCGACGTCATAGCCGGCGTCGCGCTGCGGCGAAGTGTAGAAGGGCGAGAGCCAGATCGCATCAACGCCGAGGTCGACCAGATCGTCGAGATGCGCGGCGATGCCGGGCAGATCCCCGATGCCGTCGCCATCGCTGTCCGCGAAGGAGCGGGGGTAGATCTGGTAGATCACAGCGGAGCGCCACCACTCGCCGCCGACTGCGGAAGTGTTGCCTTTACTGGTCTCGGGCACTGTCGAATTCCTTCTGCTCGTCCTCCGATGCTAACGGGTCGACGGGTGCTGATCGGAGCCGCGGACACGAGGCGGAAACACGGCTTGGCTAGGGTCTAGCCATGGTTTCCACGTTGGCGCTGCATCCGCATCACGACGGTTCCCCGGTCTATCTCTCGGGTGCGGCGGCTCTCGGTTCAGTGCTGGATGCACGGGTGCGGATCCCGCACGGTTTCGGCGAGGTGGCTCGGGTACTCGGTCGCTCCAACCCGGACCGGGAACCGCGTTTCGCCGAGGCCGAGCGGCTTGCCGTGACCCGGGCGGCGACCTGGTGGCAGGCTCCGATCGTCATCGAGAACCCGGTGCACGGTTATCGATTCCTGATCGTGATGGACGACGGGCGGATGTTCTGGCTGAATGCCGCCGGCCTCGGTGATGTCGAGCCGCCGGACAGTGAGGACTTCCGGGTGGCGGTGGCCTCCGACGCGCCGGCCTGGGGCGCAGAGTCCGTGATCTACCAGATCTTCCCCGACCGTTTTGCCCGCTCCGGCGCCGCGGATTCGCGCGCAGTACCGGACTGGGCGATCCGTGCCGACTGGGATGCTCCCGTGGACAACACCCGCCCCGGCGTCAGCCGGCAGTTCTACGGGGGGGATCTGGATGGCGTCCGGGAGCACCTGGATCACCTCGAACGACTCGGCGTGACGCTGCTCTACCTGACCCCCGTGTTCCCGGGCCGGTCCAACCACCGCTATGACGCTGCCACCTTCACGATGGTGGATCCGCTGCTCGGCGGCGATGAGGCGCTGGTCCGCCTCGTCGAGGAGGTGCACGCGCGTGGTCTCCGGATAATCGGCGACCTGACCAGCAACCACTCCGGAGACTCCCATGAGTGGTTCCGGCGTGCCTACGCGAACCCCGGGGCGGCGGAGAGCGACTTCTACCACTGGTTCAATCAGGAGCATACCCAGTATGCGAGTTGGCTCGGCGTCAGCAGCCTGCCCAAGTTCAACTGGAACTCGGCTGAACTGCGTCGGCGTTTCATCCAGGGGCCGGATTCCGTGGTGGCCCGATGGCTCCGGCCTCCGTTCAGACTCGACGGCTGGCGCATCGATGTCGCCAACATGACCGGGCGCCTGGCCGAGCTCGACCTGAACGCCGAGGTGCGCAGGACGATCCGCCGGACCATGGTCGAAGCCAACCCCGACACGATCCTGCTGGCCGAGTCGACCAATGACGGTGCCGCCGACTTCCAGGGGGACGCGTGGCACGGCGCGATGTCGTATGCGGCCTTCACCCGGCCGCTCTGGTCGTGGCTGGCCGAGCCTGGCAGTGCCGCCGAGGGCGGGATCGGCATGCCGCTGGGCAGGGTGCCGGAGTACACCGGCGTGCAGTTCCACGCCCAGCACCGGGCCATGACCGCCGCCTATCCATGGAGCATTCGGCTGGCCAATCTGAACGCGATCGACACCCACGACACCCCGCGGTTCGCCGGTGTCGCCCGGCCGGGCACCGTGCTGGTGGCCTTCGGACTCGCGGTGACGATGCCGGGGATTCCGGTGGTCTTCGCCGGCGACGAGTTCGGGCTGACCGGGCGCGATGGCGAGGAGTCCCGAACGCCCCTGCCCTGGTCGCGCATCGATGAGCATGCCGAGACGATCGACCTCTACGCCGCCCTGATCGGGCTGAAGCGCGCGCATCCGGCGCTGAACGGCGGCGGCATCCGGTGGCTCCACGTCGACGAGGAGGTACTGGTCTTCGTGCGCGAATCGGTCGATGAGAGCGTGCTGGTGCTGGCTGCGCGATCCGACTTCGCCGTCGTGCTGCCGGCGGGTGCCGTGGACACGGTAGCTGCCGAGCTGCTGTTCGGAGCTGCGGTGCTGACGATCGCAGCTTCCGGACTGCTGCTCACGGGCTCGGGCCCCGGCTTCGCCGCATGGGCCCTCCCCGCCCCAATGACCTCATCGAGATGACACCAAAGACCCTTCGCGGTCGGTGGGAAGGGTCTTTGGTGTCATCTCGATGAGCATCTGGCGGCAACGGAGGCGGCCGCGGAGGGTGCTATTCTCTTACGGTGCCGATTCCGGATCCGTCCGGCGCGGTCACGCCCCGATAGCTCAGTGGTAGAGCACTTCCATGGTAAGGAAGGGGTCGTCAGTTCAATCCTGACTCGGGGCTCAGGTCACCGGCGACGGTGGCCGTGGCGGGGTAGCTCAGCTGGTTAGAGCGCACGACTCATAATCGTGAGGTCGCGGGATCGAGCCCCGCTCCCGCTACTGCTTGGTTTGCGTGAGCCCTGCGTGCTCCCGCCGGGCGAATCGTGCGACGCTCCCGTCGCGGCGGCCGACGCGTCCGACCTGCGCCTCCGTAGAATGGGCGGGTGTCAGTGAACCCCGCCATCGCCGGTCGCAGCTACCCCCCGACCGCCCCGTATCTGGTAGGTCGGGAGAAGGTGCGGGAGTTCTCCCGCGCCGTGTTCGCCACCAACCCGGTCAACCATGATCCTGCCGCAGCGCGAGCGGCCGGCTACCCGGACGTGGTCGCGCCGCCGACCTTCGCGGTCGTCGTCCAAGAGCAGACGCTGGCCCAGATATTGGCCGATCCGGAGGCGGGGATCGACTTCAGCCGGGTGGTGCACGGTGACCAGCGCTTCACCTTCACTCGCCCCATCGTGGCCGGCGATGAACTCAGTGCCGTGGTCACGATCGCCAGCGTGAAGACCCTCGGCGGGAACGCCATGGTGACGGCGGAGACAGCCGTCACCGATGTCAACGGCCTGCCGGTGGTAACGGCGACCTCCACCCTGGTCGTACGAGGCGACGAATGAAACCGATGCGCGGAACCGTCGAAGTCGGCCAGGCGATCCCCGGCCGCACCATCACGCTGAAGCGTGACTCACTGGTGCGCTATGCCGGAGCATCGGGCGACTTCAACCCCATCCACTATCGTGACGACATCGCCGCCGAGGTCGGCCTGCCGGGGGTGCTCGCGCACGGCATGCTGACGATGGGGCTCGCGGTTCAGCCAGTGGTCGACTGGATCGGCGACGCCGGAATGGTCCTCGACTACCAGGTGCGATTCACGCGTCCGGTCGTTGTCGACCCCGTCCAGGGGGTGGACGTCACGGTCGCCGGCAAGGTCGCCGAGGTGGCGGGGGACCGCGCTCGCGTCGACCTCACGGTGACCGTCGCGGGGGCGACCGTGCTGGGCAAGGCTCAGGTCTGGGTGCGCCTGAACTGATGGCGACCATGCTCTCGACGCTGACAACTCTCGGGGTTGGTGGTCCGGCCGATGAAATCGTCACAGTTTCTGACTCGGCGAACCTGGTGCTTGCAATAGAGCAGGTCTGGGCTGAGGCTGACGACTGGCTGGTGATCGGCGGAGGATCCAACCTCTTGATCGGCGACTCCGGCTTTCCCGGCACGGTGATCAGGGTCGCGACCCGCGGGATCGACCGGCTCCCGGACGAGGATTCCGGTACAGCCCGGCTGCTGGTTCAGGCCGGCGAGCCCTGGGACGACGTCGTGGTATGGGCCCTTGAGCGCGGGCTGGTCGGCATCGAGTCGCTCTCGGGGATCCCCGGTTCCGCCGGTGCCGCACCGATCCAGAACATCGGCGCTTACGGGCAGGACCTCGGGTCGTCGCTGGCCGCAGTGCACTTCCTCGACTTCCTCAGCGGTGCGGCGTCGCGGATACCCGCGGCGGACCTCGAATTGGGATATCGCAGCTCCATCTTCAAGAAGGGGCTGCGCGGCGTTGTGCTGGCGATCGAACTGGAACTGGCGGACCCGGCCGCGGTCGGGCAGCCGGCGCAGAGCGGGCCGGTCGAATACGCCCAGCTGGCCGACGCCCTCGGGGTCGGCATCGGTGACCGGGTCCCGCTTCCCGCACTGCGCGAGGCCGTCCTGGCTCTGCGCGCGAGCAAGGGCATGCTGCTGGATGGTCGCGACCCGGACGCCGTGAGTGCCGGCAGCTTCTTCACGAATCCCATCGTCGGCAGTGCGTTCGCGGCGGATCTGCCCGCTGACGTTCCCCGGTTCAGCGTCGATGATGCCGATGATCACCGCGCGGTCAAGCTCAGCGCTGCGTGGTTGATCGAGCACTCGGGGGTCAGCCGGGGCTTCAGCCTGCCGGGTTCGCGGGCGGCGGTTTCGGGCAAGCACACGCTCGCCCTGGTCAACCGCGGTGGTGCCACCGCCGAGCAGATCGCGGAACTGGCCCGCTTCATTCGGGCACGGGTGCTGGCCGAATTCGGACTGCTCCTGCAGCCGGAACCCACACTCGTCGGCGTCTCACTCTGAGCGCCGACTGCGCGAGCCCCTGATGGAGTCAGTCGCCGACTCCCCTCCCTGCGCGTATGTGTCGGAAGTGCAGGAGGGTCGGAGGCGACGCGCCGGTTGCAGGCGGAGCCGACCGGCGTGTCGGCCGAATTCTCCTGCACTTCCCGCAGGCACGAGGGGAGGGGCGGTGGGGGGTGGAAGTCAGGCGAAGAGGTGCTGGAGGCGGTGGGCGCCTTCCAGGAGCGCCGGGTCACCGAGGGCGTAGGACAGCCGGAGATAGCCGCTGGGGCCGAAGGCCTCGCCGGGAACGGTCGCGACCTCGGCCTTGTCCAGAATCAGATC
>CAVPES010000009.1:0-3969 GCA_963703545.1 uncultured Actinomycetota bacterium | reverse complement strand
TATGTTGACGCTTGCGCGTTTACGTATTGCTCGGGGACAGCGTCGCCAGGCTGTGCCGGATCGACGCCAGCCATCGGGTCGGCAGCCCGTCGTCATTGCGCTCGTAGAATCGGGGCACCAGCTGGTGCTCGATCAGGTCGTAGAGCGCCGCCGCCTCCAGTGCGTCCCGCTCCTCGGTGCTGAGGCTGTCGCCGGCCGTCGGAATCGCCCAGCCGTTGTCGCCGTCGAAATACTCGTCCCACCAGCCATCCAGGATCGACAGGTTCAGCGCGCCGTTCAGTGCCGCCTTCATCCCGGAAGTACCGCACGCCTCGAGCGGTCGAAGCGGATTGTTCAGCCAGACATCGGTGCCCGGATAGAGCATTTGCGCCATGCCGATGTCGTAATCGGGCAGGAACACGATGCGTCCGCGCAGTTCGGGATCCGAGGCGAACTGCACGAAGCGCTGGATCAGCCGCTTGCCGTCGTCGTCGGCGGGATGCGACTTTCCGGCCACCACGAACTGCACCGGCCGGTCCGGGTTCGTCAGGATCGCCTTCAGTCGCGGCGGATCGTTCAGCATCAGCGTCAGCCGCTTGTAGGTCGGCACCCTCCGGGCGAAACCGATCGTGAGCACCCCCGGGTCCAGCACCTCACCCAGCCAGGCCGGCACCGCGGAACCCGAATTCTGCTGCAGCCACGCTGCCTTCAGCCTGGCTCGAGCGTCCTCGACCAACTGGTGCCGCAGGGCGTTGCGGACATTCCAGAGCATCCCGTCGGTCAGCTGGGGCGATGCCCAGTCGGCGGTGGTCGTGTCTCCGGTGCCCAGTTCGCTCCGCGCCAGCTCGACCAGCAGCGGGTCCGTCCAGGTCGGTGCGTGCACGCCGTTGGTGACAGAGGTGATCGGCACCTGCTGGGTGTCGAAACCGGGCCAGAGCGAGACGAACATCTCCCGTGAGACGGCTCCGTGCAGTTTGGAGACCCCGTTCGCCCGCTGCGCCAGCCTCAGTCCCATGTGCGCCATGTTGAAGAGGGCGGCATCCGCTTCGGCGCCGAAGCGCAGTGCCTCGGCGGCCGTGATTCCGGGCAGCAGACCGGCCTGAAGGTAGCGGCTGACCAGGGCGACCTCGAAGCGGTCGATCCCGGCGGGAACAGGGGTGTGCGTGGTGAAGATGGTGCCGGCGCGGACGATCTGGAGCGCCTCATCCACGCTGAATCCCCGGCCGCGCAGCTGCGAGATCCGCTCCAGCCCTTGGAAACCGGCATGACCTTCGTTGGTGTGGAAAACGGTCGGTCTGGGTGCCCCCGTCAGCGCGCACCACAGGTCGATCGCGCGCACGCCGCCGATGCCGAGCAGCAGCTCCTGCAGCAGTCGGTGCTCACCGCCGCCGCCGTAGAGACGATCGGTCACCACGCGCAGCTCGTCGGGATTCTCGATGATGTCCGTGTCCAGCAGCAGCAGAGTGACCCGGCCGACGGCGGCCTGCCAGATCCTCGCCCTGAGCACCCGAGCCTCGGGCAGCGCCAGTTCCACGATCGCGGGCCGACCTGCCGCGTCTCGCAGCACCGTCAGCGGCAGCCCGTCGGGGTCGAGCACCGGATACGACTCCTGCTGCCAGCCGTCCGAGGAGATCGTCTGGCTGAAATAGCCCGACCGATAGAACAGTCCGACCCCGACCAGCGGCAGGCCGAGATCGGAGGCGCTCTTCAGGTGATCTCCGGCCAGGATTCCCAACCCTCCCGAATACTGCGGCAGGGCCGCTGCGATGCCGAATTCCGGCGAGAAGTAGGCGATCGCATCGGGCTTGTCGGCTTCGAGGAATTGGAACCAACGCGGCTCATCAAGATAGCTGCGCAGCTCATCGCGTTCGCGATTGACCCAGTCGACGAAACCCTGATCGGCGGCGAGTTCGGCCAAGCGAGCGGGATCGAGATCGGCGAGCATGGCGACCGGGTCGTACTCGGAGTCGCGCCACTGCGCGGGTGAGATCGATCGGAACAGCGCCTTGGTCGGCTCATGCCATGACCAGCGCAGGTTTCCGGACAGATCGGCGAGACCGGCCAGCGGTGCCGGAAGAGAGACCTTGACGGTCACTCGGCGAATAGCCTTCACAACGGCTCCCTCTCTTCGGGAAAAATCGGAGCAGAACGACGCCGGGGCGCATCCACCCAGCCTAGGACGGGACCGAGGGGGCTGAGACCCTTCCCGGAGAAAACCCGATACGGTCGAGACGTGGCACACACGTACTCCTGGAACGCAGCCGACGGTGCGGGAACCATCGGGCGAATCCCCATTTTCGATCTGTCCCCCCAGGTGTCCGGCGGGCGCTGGCGCGCCAAGGCCTTCCTGGGCGAGGTCATCCCCTTCGCTGCCACGGCAACCCGGGAGGGCCATGACCTGATCGGCGTGACGCTGGTGCTGACCGAGCCGTCCGGCGAAGAGAGCGATCACCCGATGTCATTGATCGCCGAGGGCACCGACCGCTGGCGGGTCGCTGTGTCGATGCAGCAGACGGGGCTCTGGCAGTTCAGGATCCGAGCCTTCGCCGATGACTATGCCAGCTGGCTGCACACCGCCCGGATCAAACTGCCCGCCGGGCAGGACGTGCCGGTGACCCTCGCCCTCGGTGCCGAGCTGTTCGCGCGTGCCGCCGCCGAGCGGCGGCGCAGCGCCGAGGACCGAGCCATGCTTGCCGGGGTCGCCCGAAGTCTCCGCGCCCCGCGCGGGGACGCCTCGCGGAAACTGCAGCGTGCCGAATCCGCCGAGGTCCGGGCGGCCATCGAACGCTCACCCATCGCCAGCCTGGTCACCGAGTCCGAGCAGTTGCCGCTCGACGTCGAACGCGAGCGCGCGGGCCGCGGCGCCTGGTACGAGTTCTTCCCCCGCTCCGAAGGCGCCGTCAGGCATCGTGACGGCAGCTGGCGCAGCGGCACCTTCCACAGCGCGGCGAAGCGACTCCCGGCCATCGCCGAGATGGGCTTCGATGTCGTGTACCTGCCGCCGATCCATCCGATCGGCCGCAGTTTCCGAAAGGGTCCGAACAATGCTCCTGACGCGGGGCCGAACGACCCCGGCAGCCCGTGGGCGATCGGTTCCGCGGAAGGCGGCCACGACGCCATCCACCCCGAGCTCGGAGACGAGAAGGACTTCCGCGCATTCGTCTCCGCGGCCGCCGCCAACGGCCTCGAGGTTGCGATCGATCTGGCGCTGCAGACCAGCCCCGACCACCCGTGGGTCGCAGCACACCCGGAATGGTTCACGGTGCTGCCCGACGGCACCATCGCCCACGCGGAGAACCCGCCCAAGAAATACCAGGACATCTACCCGCTCAACTTCGACCGGGATCCCGACGGCATCCGCGCCGAGGTGCTGCGGATCGTGCGGCACTGGATCGCACTGGGCGTGCGGATCTTCAGGGTCGACAATCCGCACACCAAGCCGCTCGACTTCTGGGAGTGGCTGATCCGCGAGGTTCGCCGCAATGATCCGGACATCGTCTTCCTTGCCGAAGCCTTCACTCGGCCGGCCATGCTGCAGGGTCTGGCCAAGATCGGCTTCCAGCAGAGCTACAACTACTTCCCGTGGCGCAACACCAGGATCGAACTCGAGACGTACCTCACCGAACTCAGCCACGGCACCGACGCGCCGAGCGAGCGACCGCAGGGCTCGGCCGATTACCTGCGGCCCAGCCTCTGGGTGAACACCCCGGACATTCTGACGGAGTACCTGCAGTTCGGAGGCCGGGCCGCCTACCTGATCCGGGCTGCGATCGCGGCGACCGGGGCACCGCTCTGGGGCATGTACTCGGGCTATGAACTCATCGAGAACGTCGCCCGAGCAGGCAGCGAGGAGAACATCGACAACGAGAAATACGAGTTCAGACCCCGCAACTGGGACAGAGCCGAGCGAGCCGGCGGCTCGATCGCGCCGTATATCCGCCAGCTCAATCAGATCCGCCGCAGCAACCCGGCCCTCGGCCAGCTCCGTGG
>CAVPES010000008.1:0-5221 GCA_963703545.1 uncultured Actinomycetota bacterium | reverse complement strand
GTCCCACGCTACGCCAACACTGGTCAGGCCGTCGGCTGTCAGCCGGGAAACCGCATCAGCCAACGACGGGGGAAGCGTCAACGCCACAGTGTCCCGCAACCAGTCGGCACGGCCAACGGCGACGACGTGGCCGTCGACGATTCCGGTGATGCCGAGCCCGGCCTCCGCAGTGGCCGCCTCGACCGGCGGCAGCGCGGCACCGGCCGCCAGCGCGGCGCGCGCGATCGCCATGCCGATGGGGTGCTCAGACGCGTTCTCGAGGGCGCCGGCACGGCTCAGCAGCAGCGCCTCATCGACACCATCGACCACCACCAGCTCGGCGACGCTCATCCGGCCGCTCGTGACGGTGCCCGTCTTGTCGAGCACGATGGTGTCCACTCGGCGGGTGGATTCCAGGATCTGCGGTCCCTTGATCAGGATGCCGAGCTGGGCGCCACGGCCGGTCCCCACCAGCAGAGCCGTCGGTGTCGCCAGCCCCAGCGCACACGGACAGGCGATGATCAGCGTGGCAACGGCGGCTGTGAAGGCCAGCTCGGCATCGCCGGTGATCAGCAGCCAGCCCGCCAGCGTCAGCAGAGCGAGGCCGATGACCACCGGCACGAAGACCCCGGAGATCCGGTCGGCCAGCCTCTGGACGTCCGCCTTGCCGGTCTGGGCCTGCGTGACAAGTCGCCCCATCTGGGCGAGCTCGGTATCCGCGCCCACGCGCGAGGCCACTACGACGAGGTGGCCCCCGGTGTTGACGGTGCCGCCGATCACCCGGTCCTCGACGCCGACCTCCACCGGCACGCTCTCGCCCGTGATCATGCTCTGATCGATCGCGGAACTGCCCTCCAGGACACGCCCGTCTGCGGCTACCGTTTCGCCGGGACGCACGATGAATTCATCGCCGACCGCAAGAGCGCCGATGGCGATGCGCCGCTCACCGCCATCCACGCGCACCGTGACCTCCGTGACGCCCCTCGCCAGGAGGGCCGCCAGTGCCGCTCCGGATTGCTGCTTCGCGCGCACCTCGAAGTACCGGCCCGCCAGGATGAACACGGTGACGGCCGCGGCAACCTCCAGATAGATGTCGGCGGAGCCACCTCGCTGGGCGAAGACTCCGTCCATGGTCATGGTCATGCCGGCCTGACCCGCCATGCCGAAGAACAGTGCATAGAGAGACCAGCCGAATGCCGCGAGCACCCCGACGCTGATCAGGGTGTCCATGGTCGCCGCGCCGTGACGCGCGTTCAGCCAGGCCGCACGGTGGAACGGCCACGCTCCCCAGACGGCGACGGGGGATGCCAGCGCCAGCGCCAGCCACTGCCAGTTCTCGAATTGCAGGAGCGGGATCATCGAGAGCAGCACGACAGGGGCAGCGAGAAGGGCCGAGATGACCAGACGCTGACGCAGGCGCTCCAACTCGCTGTCCACCCCGGCCACCACCGGCTCAGCGCCCTGCTCATGAGGCAGTTCAGCCGTGTAGCCGGTGCCCTCGATCGCCGCGATGGCTTCGGCAACACTGGTCTCGCCCGAGAGCGACAGCGATGCCGTGTCGATCGCATAGTTGACGGTGGCCTCGACGCCGGGCAGCCGATTGAGCTTGTTCTCGATACGGGTCGCGCACGAGGTGCAGGTCATCCCGCCGATGTAGAGATCGACGCTTTGGGCGGTCACCGCACTCCAGCGACCAGCGTGTACCCGGCTTCCTCGATGGCGGCCTGCACGGCCTCGGTCGGCACCGCGGAGGCGCTCGTGACATGAACGGTGGACACGCCGTTGGCGACCAGATCAATGGTGACGGCGCCGACACCGGCGATTGCGCCGACTTCCCGGCTCACGCTGGACACGCAATGGCTGCAGGTCATCCCTTCCACGGCGAAGCTCGCCTCAATCGCATCGGCGGCGACAACCGCGTTCTGGACGGCAGCAGCCGAAGCGTCGGGGGCGCAGCACGCACAGGAGTCGGATGAAGAGGCCATGGGCAGAGGACGGATGATTTCGGAGGTGCTCACAATCAGGCCTTTCTTTGAGGAACAGGTGGGGAACTCAATACCCCCTAGGGGTACTATACCCCTCGCTGCCGAGGCAGTCCACCGGTGCGGCCGCGGCCGCGATTCAGAGCCGAGTTGCGCCGCTGGCGGCGCAGTCATCAGCCTGCCGCGTGCGCCACCGACTCGGTGCCGCTGAACGCGCTGACGCCGAAGGCCGGCTGCGCCACAACGCCGGCCCGCAGGGACGCGGCGACGGACCGGCCGATCGATGCAGCAATGAGCGGCGGGAAGTCACCGGCGATCTGCCGCAACTGCTCGGACGGCGACCCGACGAAACGCCAGTCTCCAGCGAAACCCTGCAGCTGCGCGATCATCCCCATCGTCAGCTGCGGGTTCTGCTCCGGTGCGCTGTCCGGACCGGGAGCAGACTCGGCAATCGCATAGCCGTCGATGGCGAGGGTGTGCCATTCGACCGTGCTGAACGCGGAACCGAGGTTTGGCTCATCCTGATCGACATCCGGCATGATCGCCGGGCCGATTCCGGCGGAGCGACTGGCCCAGAACAGTGCGCCAGGCCAGCCGTTCTCCGCCATCTGCGGGTAGAGGTACCGTCCCAGCGAGACATCCCCGCCGACCCGGGCCGGCCAGCTGAAACCCGAGAATCGGGTCGGATCGCCCGCCACCAGCACAAAAACCCTGCGGCGCTGGGGGATCCCGAACCATGGCATCTCGAACTGCTGCCAGCCCGCCTGGAAACCAAGAGCCCCGAGTCGGCGAACGACACGCTCGCGGTAGAGGGCGAAGCGGGGTGCTGCCAGCTCCGGTGATGCCGAGACCAGCACGGCAGCCGGCTTCGCCGATTCGACGACCGTGAGCACGTCGCCCAAAGGATCCCCGGTAGTGCCATCCGCACCCCCGGGGAGGCTGCGGATGGTCGCCGAAACCAGATCGACGCCAGTGAACGACGAGGAGTCCATGTCTGCGGCCGTCCCCCGCACTACCCTCCATTCGGGCCGGTTGGCGCGTATCGTGCGAGCGCCCAGTTCGCTGGTCGTCAGTGCCATGCGCAACTGGAATCCCGCCGCCTCCATGCCGCTGGCGAGGCCACCGGAGCAGGCGGACAGATCAACGAAGGTGAGTGGTTCTGCCATGATCGGCCTCCGAATCTCTACTGGTTGACGATGCGCAGCGGGAACGCGGCCGGAGCGGTGCCCTCTTCGAGCACGAGCCGGTCCCCGAACTCGGGCCGGATCACGTTGTGGTTGGTGAGCACCTCGGCGATGGCGATGCCGAGCGCGGTGGCAACCGCGGGCGGGAAATCCGTGCCGATCTGCCGGTACACGGAGGTCTTCTTGCCGGCGAAGACCCAGTCGGGTCCGAAGCCCTGCAGTCGGGCCACCATGGCGTTCGTCAGGCGAGGAACGTGCCATGGCCGAGCACTCGCATCGGGAGCGTCATCGGCGATGCCTCGGGCATCGATGCCGAAGGTCTGCCATTGCTCGCGGTAACGTTCCGGGCCGAGGTCGGCGCCTCCCGTACCCCGCGCCGAGGCGACGATGGTCGGCGCCGCACCGGTGGCCTTGCTTGCCCAGAGCAGGGCGCCTTCCCAGCCACGGGAGGCCATCAGTGCATAGACGGCTCGACCCACCGTGCTCTCGCGCTGCGGCCCCGGCCATGAGAAGGACTCGGAATACTTCGCACGCATCGCGAGCAGAACATACAGCTGCCGGTGCTGCGGAACCCCGAACTCGGAGAGCTGCAGCTGTCTCCACTCGGTCTGGTAGCCGATCGCAGCGAAGCTACGGGCGACGCCCGCACGATAGCCGACGAATCGGGCCGCGGCCAGTCCGCGCGGAACATCGATCAACACCGCCTCCGGATCCAGTGTCGCGGCGGCGGCGATGACGTCGGGCAGCGGGTCAGCGCCTTCGTCGTCGGACGGCAGATAACCAGAGGAGGCTGTCACCAGATCCACCGGCGCGAAGGCCGCGAAGTCGACCTGCCCGAGGGCCTGGTCGATCACGTTCCAGTGCGGACGATTGAGTTTCAGAGTCGACCGGGCATCGGCGTCAGCCTCGACCAGAAGTCGATGCTGAAAGCCGGCGGCATCCAGTCCTGATGCCATGCCGCCGGATTTGGCGGCAAGGTCGACGACACTCAGCTTTAGTTCGGGCATAGCTGTGTTTTCCTACCGGGTCAGTAGTTTTTCGATCCCATCGAGCTCTCGGGTGAGTCTGATCGAATCGATTCGGGTAGCCCCACACTAGTGCCCCCGTTCGGGGGTACGCCAGAGCACCGCCGGGGATTTCGCCATCCCTTCAAGAAGTTGCCCGGAATTGTCCCCCGAGACCGGCTTGTTGTCCCCTCTCCGGGTCAGGGCGATCCGTCAGTCGAGTGAGGCTCCGAACCACAGTCCGAGCAGATAGGTGACCAGAGCCGCCCCATAGCCGATCGTCAACTGTCGCATCGCTCGTCGCAGCGGCGATGCTCCCGAGATCAGACCCACGATCGCCCCGGTTGCCAGCAATGCGAGACCCACCAGAGCAGCCGAGAGGATCACCGCGATCCAGCCGTCGAGCCCGAAGACATACGGCAGCACCGGAATGGCGGCACCACTGGCGAAGAGGGTGAAACTGGTGGTTGCGGCCGCGAGGGCGGTGCCGATCTCGTCGTGGTCATTGACCGGTGAATCCCGTGTCCCGGAGAGCGAGTGGTCGCCGAGTACCTCGACGGCATGAGCGTCGGCTTCCGAGGCGGTCATTCCCCGCGCACGATACATGAGTGAGAGCTCGTTTGCATCGACGTCGAGGTTGGGCAGCGCGCGCACGGCGTCCGGGTTCGGGGCACCAGCCTCCAGGAGTTCCCGCTGGGATCGGACCGAGACATATTCTCCTGCACCCATAGACAGGGCGCCCGCGAGCAAGCCCGCGATCCCGGTGAAGATGACGGTCGGCACGCCCACCCCCGTGGCGCCGATGCCCAGCACCAGAGCGAGGTTCGAGACAAGTCCGTCGTTGATGCCGAAGACGGCAGCACGAAAACTGCCGGCGAGGCGCGCCCGCCCGCGGGCCGCGAGCGCACGTACCACTTCCTCATGGATCCGCTCATCGGCCGCCATCTGCACGGTCGCATCCTCGTCATCCTCGTAGGGGGAGCGCGACTCCGCCCGCTGGGCGAGTGCCAGAATGAAGACCGAACCGAATCGACGGGCCAACCAGCCCAGCAACCTCGTGCGAGAGTCGACC
>CAVPES010000007.1:0-10836 GCA_963703545.1 uncultured Actinomycetota bacterium | reverse complement strand
CACGGTTTCGGCCTGCGCGCTGTCGCCGTACTTCAGCTTGTCGAGCTTGGTGACGCCGTCGACGAGCATCGCGATCTCGTCACCGAAGTCCCGGCGCAGGTCCTCGAGCGTGTAGTCAGTGTCCTCGACGGTGTCGTGCAGCAGCGCGGCAGCGACCGTCTTCGGTCCGATGCCGAGATCCGCGAGGATCTGCGCGACCGCCACAGGGTGGGTGATGTACGGTTCACCGGATCTGCGCTTCTGGCCGCTGTGCGCTTTCTCGGCCACTGCGTAGGCACGCTCGACGATCGCCAGATCCGCTCTCGGATTGTGCAGTCGCACCGTCTTGAGCAGCGCGTCGACGGCACCCACCGGCTGTGCTTTCGAGAAGATTCTTGGCAGCAGGGTGCGCAACGAGGTGGAGCCGGATGCCGTCTCCGTCATTCGTCCACCTCCCGCACCAAAATTAGCACTCCGCGGCGGAGAACCAGCGCCGGTTCGCTGTGGGCGCCTGCGAGCTGAGGGGGCTCACTCCTCGTTCGCCGTGCCGCCCTGCTGCCCGCGGGACCACCGGGGTTCGTTCTCCCGGAGCTGGGAGTAGAGCGGTGCCGCAAGGAAAACCGTCGACCAGGTGCCGACAAGGATGCCGATGAACAGGGCCAGCGAGATGTCGCGCAGCGTGTCCGCGCCGAGTACGAACGCACCGATCACCAGGATCGCCGCGACCGGCAGAGCGGCGACGACGCTCGTGTTGATCGAGCGGACCAGGGTCTGGTTGACCGCCAGGTTGACGGCAGCGGGGAAAGAGCGGGTCGATCCGGGTGCGAGTTCAGCGGTGTTCTCGCGAATCTTGTCGAAGACCACCACGGTGTCATAGAGCGAATAGGCGAGAATCGTCAGAATGCCGATGATCGCGGCGGGTGTGATCTCGAATCCGGTCGCCGCATACACGCCCGAGGTGATCACCAGGTCGACCAGCAGGGCGATGATCGCGGCAACGGACATCTTCCAGGTCCGGAAGTACAGGGTCATGCCCACCGCGGCCAGCAGCAGGAAGACGACCAGACCCTGCAGTGTCTGCCTGGTGATGTCCGCGCCCCAGACCGGTCCGATGAACGACGATGTGACGTCCTTCGCTGGAACCTCGTATACCGCGGCCAGCTCGCCGGCGACGGCGCGGGACTGCTCCTGGGTGAGTTGGTCCGTTTGGACGCGAATGCCGGTGTCACCAACCGTGGAGACGCGGACCACGGCTTCCGGTTCAACCGTGTGCACGGCGTTGATGGCGGGCTGCTGCGTCGGTTGGGTGACCCCGGTGATCAGGAACTGCGAACCGCCGGTGAATTCGATGCCGAGGTTGACGCCGCCGCGCAGCACCGGAACGAGCACGGCGAGCAGCAGCAGAACGCCGATGATCGAGAACCAGGTGCGCCGCTTGCCGACGAAGTCGAAGGACCGCTCCCCCGTGTAGAGGTCGTTCCCGAAAGTAGTCAGTCTGCCGGCCATCAGGATTCCTTCCCTCGGCTCTTGGTATCGGCGCCCAGTTGAGCCGCCTTGCGTTCGGCGATGGTCTGTCGACGGGCTGCTTCACCGGCACTTGATGCAGCCTTGGCCGCAGGCACCGCCGCCGGCGTGCGGAACTGGGCGCGACCGCGGTACACGGCACCCAGCGCTCTCGGATCAAGGCCCGACAAAGGGTGGCCGCTGCTGAAGAACCGGGTCTGTGCGGCGAGCTGCAGCATGGGGTGGGTGAACAGGACTACGACGAGCACGTCGATCACGGTCGTGATCCCCAGGGTCAGGGCGAAGCCCCGGACGTTGCCCACCGCGATGATGTAGAGCACGACGGCGGCCAGCAGGTTGGTCGCCTTGGATGCGTAAATCGTCCGGAGTGCGCGCTTCCAGCCGGCTTCGACAGCCGATTCGAGACCGCGGCCGTCGCGGAGCTCGTCGCGCACTCTTTCGAAGTAGACGATGAAGGAGTCAGCCGTGAAACCGATCGCCACGATCAGGCCGGCCACGCCCGCGAGGGAGAGGCGGTAGCCCTGCCGCCACGAGAGGATGGCGATGATCAGGTAGGTCAGCACCGCGGCGACGGCGAGCGAGGTGATCGTGACCACGCCGAGCAGGCGGTACTGGAAGAGGGTGTAGATCATCACCAGGATCAGCCCGATCAGACCGGCGATGATGCCGCTCTGCAGTTGCGAGCTGCCGAGCGTGGCCGAGATCGTCTCCTGGCTCTGCACTGTGAAGCTGAAGGGCAGCGCGCCGAACTTGAGCTGGTTCGCGAGTGTTTGGGCACTCTCCTGGCTGAAGCTCCCGGTGATCTGGGGTTTGCCATCGGTGATCACGGCATTCGTCGACGGTGCTGAGATCACGACACCGTCGAGGACGATGCCGAATTGGTTCCGTGGCGGCTCCAAGGGGAAAAGCCGCTTGGTGACGGCGGCGAACTGATCCGTACCCTCGCCGTCGAAGACGATGTTCACGGCCCAGCCGCCGGTCTGAACCCCGCTCCGAGTGACCTCGGGGGTCGCAGTCGCATCGGCGATGGTGGCCCCGGAGACCTCGACCGGTCCGAGCAGGTACTTGTATGCCCCGCCGGGATCGCAGGCCAGCAGCGGCTCATCGGCGGGCGCTACGCCCGCGCTCTGGTCGCTGCACTCATATGCACCGAATGCCGACTGGAGTTCCGGGGTGATCCAGGCCGGATCGGATCCATCCGTGGGTGTCGTTGTCGGCGTGGACGCGGCAGCGTCGGCTGCTGGATCCGTCGCGGGGTCGGTGCTGTCGCTGCCGCCGACTGAACTCGTGGTGACGACATCGGTCAGCAAGACCGCGCGGAACTCCAATTGCGCACTTGCCTCGATGCGGCGAAGCGTCTCGTCGTCGGGAGTCCCCGGGATCGAGACGACGATGTTCTGGCCACCCTGGGTGTTGATCTCAGCCTCGGAGACACCCGTTGCGTCGACGCGCTGGCGGATGATCGACACGGCTTGGTCGAGCTGCTCCTGACTGACACTGACTCCCGCTTCGACCACCGGGGACAGGATGATCTGCGTTCCGCCCTCAAGGTCAAGGGCGAGTTTGGGTGCCCACGAGCCGCCATCGGCGATCGATGCATAAGCGAGCAGCCCGGTGAGCAGGCCGATGATGACGCCGAGCCATGCGAGTGAGCGCAGGGCTCTCCTGACCGGGGTGCTCCGTTGTGCCACAGACGATACTCAGCTTTCTTGGGGCGCATGCCACGGTACGCGCTCGGTGAATTGCGGGTGCGGTTACTCTGGCGCCTTGTCCTGGCCGCTCTCCGGGGCGTGCTCTGCGCGCTCACCGAATCTCGGCGCTGCGGGCTCCGCCTCGGCGACGCCCTCCGGCAGCAGCTCCTTCACGACGGGTTCCTCCGGGCTGATCACACGCCCGATGGTCTGGCGATGAACCGTCACGATGGTGCCCGGCCCGGTGACCAGATCGACCTTGTTCTCGTCCTCGTCCATCGAGACGATGGTTCCGAAGAGGCCGAAGTTGGTCATCACATCGGCACCGACCACCACCTGCTCCTGCAGCTTCTCAGCCTCCCGCCGACGCTTCCGGCTGTTGCGGAACATGAAGAGAATGATGACCGCCAGGAATACGACCATCAGAATCAGCTGGGGATCAAAGTTCATGAAGTAGGGTACCTCTCGGTGAGATCGGGCTCAGAGCGCTGGCGCGCGCGGGCCAGATTGAATTATAGGTCATCGTCAAAGAGCGAACCGCCGACAGGGGTGGACTCGCGGTGAACATTGAAGTGTGCGTACGCGGCGGGCGTGGCGACTCGGCCGCGCGGGGTGCGCGCTATCAGTCCGATCCGGACCAGGAACGGCTCGACAACGGATTCGATGGTTTCCGCCTCCTCACCGACTGAGACCGCCAGCGTGCTGAGGCCGACGGGGCCACCGGAGAATCGCTCGAGCAGCACTGTCATCACCGCCCGGTCCAGCCGGTCGAGGCCGCCGTCGTCGACATCGTAGAGCTCGAGCGCGCCGCGCACGGCGGGAAGATCAGCCGCGATCCCGTGCACGAGGGCGTAGTCGCGAACGCGGCGCAGCAGGCGGTTGGCGATACGGGGGGTACCCCGGCTGCGGCGTGCGATCTCGTCGAGTGCTTCCGGTTGGATAGCGAGTCCGAGCAGTCCTGCGGCTCGTTCGATCACCAGCTCCAATTCACTGCTCTCGTAGAACTCGAGGTGCGCGGTGAAGCCGAAACGGTCCCGCAGCGGGTTGGGCAGCAGGCCCGACCGCGTCGTCGCACCGACCAGGGTGAACGGCGCGAGTTCGAGCGCTATCGAGGTGGCGCCGGCACCCTTGCCGACCATGATGTCGATCCGGTAGTCCTCCATCGCGAGGTAGAGCATCTCCTCGGCGGAGCGGGCCATCCGGTGGATCTCGTCGATGAAGAGCACCTCTCCGGGCACAAGCGAACTGAGCAGCGCTGCCAGATCGCCGGCATGCTGGATCGCCGGTCCGCTGGAGAGCCGCAGGGCACGGCCGCTCTCCTCCGCGACGATCATCGCGAGCGTGGTCTTGCCGAGTCCTGGCGGGCCGGCCAGCAGGATGTGGTCGGGCGAACGATTCTGCATCGCGGCGGCCCTCAGCAGCAGTTCGAGCTGACCGCGCACCTTCGTCTGGCCGATGAACTCGGCCATGGTTCGCGGTCGGAGCGCACCTTCGAAGGCGAGCTCCTGATCCGATTCACTGTTGCCGCGGGTGATTTCGGGGTCCATCACCGGGCACCGCCGCCCTGCGGTCCGAGCTGGGCCAAAGCAATTCGCAGCAGAGTCTGTGCGGACGAGCGCTCCGCGTCGGTCGCGCCGGACGCCGCATGGGCCACGGCGTCGACGGCGACTCGTTCTGGCCAACCGAGTCCGATCAGCGCGTCCCGAACCTGGTCGGCCAGCGCGCTGTCGGCACTCGCCGATACTTCGACCGGACCGATCGCGGTGAGTCTGCCTGCCAGTGACACGATGATGAGCTTGGCCGTCTTCGGGCCGATCCCGCTGACGGCCCGGAAGGCCGCGTCATCCTCGCGGGCGACCGCGCCGGCGATCTGCTCGGCGCTCAGTTCGCTGATCACGCCGAGGGCCGACTTCGGACCTACCCCGCCGACGCCCAGGAGCAGCTCGAAGACGTCCGCCTCCTCGGCCGACTCGAAGCCGTAGAGGGTCAGCGCGTCCTCGCGCACCAGCAGGGTGGTCAGGATCACGGCCTCGGAGCCGAGCCGGAGCCGACGGGCGTGGCGCGGGGTGATCAGCACGCTGAGTCCGAGCCCGCCGACCTCGACGACGGCGGACTGGTCGGTCAGGCGCAGTACGGTGCCGCGAACGGAGGAGATCACTCCCCCACCCTACGGCTCGGTCAGGACATGCCCGAGCTTCGCTCGGCGGCGCGCCACGCCTCTTGCGCCGGGGTGAGCCGGCCGCTGGCGCGAGGCGATGCCGCCCCCTTCCAGCCGTGGCACAGAGCCAGAGCCAGCGCATCGGCGGCATCGGCCGGCTTCGGCACGCTGTCGAGGCGCAGGATGCGGGCGACCATCAGGCCGACCTGTGCTTTGTCGGCATTGCCGTAGCCGGTCACCGCGGCCTTGACTTCCGAAGGAGTATGCAGCTCGACGGGCAGACCCCGTTCTGCGGCGCCGGCGAGGACGATCCCGCTCACTTGGGCGACACCCATCACGGTACGGACGTTTCGCTGCGCGAAGACCCGCTCGAGAGCCACCGCGTCCGGCCGGAAATCGTCAAGGACGGCTGCAACCGCCCGACCGAGCGCCAGTAGCCGGTGCTCGAGCGCGGTTTCGGGTGCAGTGCGGAAGACGCCGACCGTAACCAGGGTCGCTCGGCGGTTCGGCTCCACATCGATGACGCCGTACCCGCAGCGGGTGAGCCCGGGGTCGATGCCGAGCACCCGCAGAGTCATGACCCCTAGTCTTCGTCCAACTCGGCCTGAACTGCGGCGGACACGTCGTAGTTCGTGAAGATATTCTGCACGTCATCGAGGTCTTCGAGCGCGTCGATGAGCTTGATCACCTTGCGTGCACCATCGGCATCGACTTCGACGCTCACTCCGGGGACGAATTCGGCCTCCGCCGAGTCGTAGTCGATGCCGGCCTGTTGCAGCGCGGTGCGCACCGCCACCAGGTCAGAGGGGTCGGTGATGATCTCGAAGCCCTCGCCGCGGTCCAGAACCTCCTCGGCACCGGCGTCGAGGACCGCGAGCAGGATGTCGTCCTCGCTGACCGAGTCGGTCTTGGTGACGGCGATGACGCCCTTGCGGCTGAAGTTGTACGCGACACTGCCGGGATCGGCCATGGCACCGCCGTTGCGGTTCATGGTCGTGCGGACCTCTGCTGCGGCACGATTCTTGTTGTCCGTGAGGCACTCGATCAGGATCGCGACTCCGTGGGCGGCATAGCCCTCGTACATGATCGTGGTGTAATCGACCGATTCGCCGGTGAGACCGGCTCCGCGCTTGATGGCCCGGTCGATGTTCTCGTTGGGAACCGAGGTCTTCTTCGCCTTCTGCACGGCGTCGACGAGAGTCGGGTTGCCGGAAAGATCGGCACCGCCCATCTTCGCAGCGACCTCGATGTTCTTGATGAGCTTGGCAAAGGACTTGGCACGGCGCGAGTCGATGATCGCCTTCTTGTGCTTGGTCGTTGCCCATTTGGAGTGACCTGACATGCTTCGATTCTAAACGGAGCGACCGCCCCGGTCAGGCCCTCGCCCGCACCCGATCGAGAAAACGCCGGTGGAAGCGCAACTCCCCCGATATTTCGGGATGGAAAGCCGTGCCGAGCAGATTGCCCTGTTCGACGGCGATGATGCGGCCGTCCTCGAGCGTGCCGAGCACCGTCACCGCAGGGCCGGCCTTCTCGACCAGAGGTGCTCGGATGAAAACCGCGTGCACGGGCGGCTGACCCAGGATCGGGAACTGCACCGTGGCCTCGAAGGAGTCGAGCTGGGATCCGAAGGCGTTGCGGCGCACCTCGATGTCCAGTCCGCCCAGACTCCGCTGGCCCTCGATGGCGTCGACGATCGTGTCGGCGAGCATGATCAGCCCCGCGCAGGTTCCGTAGACGGGCAGGCCCGTGTCGATGGCCCGCCTGATCGGCTCCGCCAGTCCGAAGGCGCGCGTCAGCTTGTCCATGACGCTCGACTCGCCGCCGGGAATGACGAGACCATCGATGCCGGCGAGATCCTGCGGCGTGCGCACCAGGGTGACCTCGGCGCCAAGGCTGGTCAGCGCGGCGACGTGCTCTCGAACATCGCCCTGCAGAGCCAGGACTCCGACACGAGGCGCCGAGCTACCAGCCACGCTCGGCAAGCCGGTGCGGTGCGGGGATGTCCTTGACGTTGATGCCCACGATTGCCTCACCCAGTCCGCGGGAGACTTCGGCGATCACCGCTGGATCGTTGTAGTAGGCGGTGGCCTTGACGATGGCCGCTGCGCGCTCCGCGGGCCTGCCGGACTTGAAGATTCCGGACCCGACGAAGACCCCGTCGGCGCCCAGCTGCATCATCAGCGCCGCATCGGCGGGGGTTGCGACCCCGCCGGCGGTGAAGAGCACAACCGGGAGCTTGCCGAGCTCGGCCACTTCCCTGACCAGTTCATACGGTGCCTGGAGCTCCTTCGCGGCGACGTACAGCTCGTCGTGGCTCTTGGAGCTCAGGGTGGCGATTTCGGAGTGAATCGTGCGAATGTGCCGGGTCGCCTCCGAGATGTCGCCGGTGCCCGCCTCGCCTTTGGAGCGGATCATCGCGGCGCCCTCGGTGATCCGGCGCAGCGCTTCGCCGAGATTGGTGGCACCGCAGACGAAGGGCACCTGGAACTGCCACTTGTCGATGTGGTTGACGTAGTCGGCGGGGCTGAGCACCTCCGACTCGTCGATGTAGTCGACCTTGAGAGCCTGCAGCACCTGAGCCTCGACGAAGTGACCGATGCGGGCCTTCGCCATCACCGGGATAGACACCGCCTCGATGATGCCGTCGATCAGGTCGGGATCGCTCATCCGGGCGACGCCGCCCTGGGCGCGAATGTCGGCGGGCACCCGCTCGAGGGCCATCACCGCCACGGCACCGGCGTCCTCGGCGATCCGGGCCTGCTCGGCGTTGACGACGTCCATGATCACGCCGCCCTTGAGCATCTCCGCCAGTCCGCGCTTGACCCTGCTTGTTCCGGTGCTGCTTTCACTCATAGTCGTCAATCCTAGTCTGCCGTCGGTCCGGGCCATGCCGCGGCGAGCTCGGCCCGGACCTCGCCGAGCAGGCGCGGAATCGCCTTGGTTCTAGCGATGATCGGGAAGAAATTCGCGTCCTGACCCCAGCGCGGAACAATGTGCTGGTGCAGGTGTCCAGTAATACCGGCACCGGCGACCGCGCCTTGGTTCATCCCGAGGTTGAAACCGTCGGGGCCACCCACCGCGGACAGTGTCCGCATCGCTGTCTGGGTAAGACTACCGATCTCGGCCACTTCCTCGGCGCTGGCCAGGTCATATGTCGCAATATGTCGATACGTGCATACCAGCAGGTGACCACTGTTGTAGGGGAACAGATTGAGCACGACGTATGCGGTGACGCCGCGGTGCACGATCAGCGCATCCTCGTCGCTGCGCTGAGGTGCAAGACAGAAGGGACAGCCGTCATCTTCGCGAGTCGGGCCCTGCTCGATGTACACCATTCGGTGCGGGGTCCACAGTCGTTGGAAGGCGTCCGGGACCCCGGCCATCTCGGCAGAGCTCCGCGGCTCGACCGGGCCGTCTGTTTCGGGCGTGTCCTCGGCCACGTCAGACCTGAACCCGGTCGCGAATCGCCGCAGTGATCCGCTCGATCGCCGCTTCTATGGGCACCCCGTTCTCCTGACTGCCGTCGCGGAACCGGAAGCTGACGGCACCGAGCGAGCGGTCGTCTTCCCCCGCGATCAACTGGAAGGGGACCTTCGCTTTGGTGTGGTTCCGGATCTTCTTGGGCATCCGATCGTCGGAATGGTCGACCTCGGCCCGGACGCCGGCGGCGGTCAGTCGGGCGATGACCTCATCGAGATAGGGGCCGTACTCGTCGGCAACGGGGATGCCGACGACCTGCACGGGGGCGAGCCAGACTGGAAAGGCGCCCGCGTAGTGCTCGGTGAGCACCCCGAAGAAGCGCTCGATGGAGCCGAACAGGGCACGATGGATCATCACGGGGCGCTGCTTGGTGCCGTCGGCCGCGGTGTATTCGAGTTCGAATCGCTCGGGCAGGTTGAAGTCGAGTTGAATGGTCGACATCTGCCAGGTTCGGCCGATCGCGTCGCGCGCCTGCACCGAGATCTTCGGACCGTAGAATGCCGCACCGCCCGGATCGGGCACGAGTTCCAGGCCCGAGTCCTCGGCGACCTCGCGCAGGGTGCGAGTCGCTTCCTCCCAGACCGCGTCATCACCCACGAACTTCTCCGGGTCCTTGGTCGAGAGTTCCAGATAGAAATCATCGAGACCGTAGTCCTTCAGCAGACCGAGCACGAAGTTCAACGTAGTGGTCAGCTCCGCCTTCATCTGCTCTCGAGTGCAGTAGATGTGGGCGTCGTCCTGGGTCATCCCGCGTACTCGGGTCAGCCCATGGATGACGCCGGACTTCTCGTAGCGGTAGACGCTGCCGAACTCGAACAGCCGCAAAGGCAGTTCTCGGTACGAACGGGCGCGGGAGCGGTAGATCAGGTTGTGCATGGGGCAGTTCATCGGCTTCAGGTAGTAGTCCTGTCCTGCCCTGCGGAGAGAACCGTCCTCGTTGAACTCCTCATCGACGTGCATCGGCGGGAACATGCCGTCCCGGTACCAGTCGAGGTGGCCGGAGATCTCGTAGAGGTGACCCTTGGTGATGTGCGGCGTGTTGACGAAAGAGTAGCCCTCCTCGATGTGCCGGCGGCGCGAGTAGTTCTCCAGTTCGGTCCGGATGATGCCGCCCTTGGGGTGGAACACGGGTAGTCCGCTGCCGAGCTCCTCGGGGAAGGAGAACAGGTCGAGTTCGGCACCGAGGCGCCGGTGGTCCCGGCGCTCAGCCTCGGCAACGCGATCCAGGTGGGCGCGCAATTCGTCCTTGCTGGGCCATGCGGTGCCGTAGATTCGCTGCAGTTGCTTGTTCTTCTCCGAGCCGCGCCAGTAGGCGGCCGCATTGCGGACCAGTGCGAAACCGTTGCCGATCAGGCGGGTGCTTGGCAGGTGCGGGCCACGGCAGAGGTCTTTCCAGACGGTCTCGCCGGTCTTCGGGTCCACGTTGTCGTAGATCGTCAACTCGGTGCCGCCGACCTCGACGTTCTCCGCGGAGTCGCCCGGGCCCTTGAGCCCGATCAGTTCGAGCTTGTACGGCTCTGAAGCCAATTCGATCCGGGCCTCGTCCTCGGTGACAACGCGTCGCACGAAACGCTGTCCGGAGCGGACGATGCGCTCGGCGGCCTTCTCGATGGCGCGGAGGTCGTCCGGGGTGAACGGGGTCTCCACGTCGAAGTCGTAATAAAAACCGTCGGTGATCGGCGGGCCGATGCCCAATCTGGCCTCGGGGTTGATCGACTGCACGGCCTGCGCGATCACGTGGGCGGTCGAGTGGCGCAGAATGCTGAGGCCCTCGGCGGAGTCGATCGTGATCGGTTCGATCGTGTCGTGCGGCGTCACCGCCGTGGCCAGATCCCTCAGTTCACCGTTGACGCGGATTGCCACAACGTCTCTCTCGGGAAAGTGGTCGAATCCGGTGCGGTTGTCGCTCATTCCATCAACTTTAGCGCCGCGATGCACGGGTGCCGACGAGCTCAGATCCCGAAGATCGCGAGAACCGTGTCCGCGACCATTGTGGTCCAC
>CAVPES010000006.1:0-3465 GCA_963703545.1 uncultured Actinomycetota bacterium | reverse complement strand
ATCGCGAGCCGCTGCCCCGCCTGCACCGAGGAATCGCTGAGATTGTTCAGCCGCACGATATCGACGATCACGTCACGAGGGTCCGATTCCGGGGCGATCACTTCGGCAAGCTGCCACAGCGATTCGCCCGCCTGCACGGTGACGTACTCGAACTGGGTCGATGACGAGGACGAGGTCGCCACCGCCGACACGGAGGCGGAGACCATGCCGACGAGGCCGCCGAGCAGGAGAAGGACGACCAGCGCACCGGAGACCAGGCGACCCCGTCTGGTCAGACGAATGGGCGCGACAGCGTGCGGAGAGAGGCCGTTGCCGGGGAAGGCGATGGAGTGTGCAGTGCTCATGGGATGCTCCTCTGTTGTCGAGAATCCGTACCCGACGCTCGGCCGGGAGCGCCGGGTACGAATCTCTTTTCCGAATCTATCTTCGATTGTTCGAGAATGCAATCACAAGTGCGAGCAATTTTGCGGTGATTCTCCACAACACTCGAACAGATGTTTGCCTCGACCCGATCCTGCGGATACAGTTTCGATAGTTGGACTCAACCACGAGCCGCCGACATTGGTCAGAATCACGGAAGGGACCGCAGATGAGCGAGACCGACAAGAGCCGGCGGCGGCGCTCACTGAGTGCCAAGCAGACGCAGATCCTCGAGGTGATCCAGTCCGCGGTGAACCAGCGCGGCTACCCGCCGAGCATGCGCGAGATCGGTGACGCCGTCGGCCTCTCGTCGCTCTCCAGCGTGGCCCACCAGCTGGGACAACTCGAACTGGCCGGGTATCTGCGCCGCGACCCGAATCGACCGCGCGCGCTTGAAGTGCTCATCGACATCCCCGCCGAGGACTCATCGAGCTTCGAATCGACGCCGATCGGTGACGCGGCGATGGTGCCGCTGGTCGGCCGCATCGCCGCCGGGATCCCGATCACAGCGGAACAGCAGGTCGAGGAGATCTTCCCGCTGCCGCGCCAACTGGTCGGCAAAGGCGAGCTCTTCATGCTCAAGGTGGCGGGTGAGTCCATGATTGACGCCGCGATCTGCGACGGTGACTGGGTGGTCGTGCGAACGCAGAACACCGCTGAGAACGGTGACATCGTCGCCGCGATGCTCGACGAGGAGGCCACGGTCAAGGTCTTCCGGCAGCGGGACGGACACACCTGGCTGCTGCCCAGGAACACCGCCTATGAACCCATCCTCGGTGACGAGGCGACGGTGCTCGGCAAGGTCGTGGCGGTTCTGCGCTCCCTCTGATCGACTCGGGGCGAGAGCGCTTTTTCCGTCTCAGTCCAACAGGCCAAGACTGCGCACCGCGTCCCGCTCTTCGATCAGCTCGGCAACCGAGGCGTCAATCCGAGCGCGCGAGAACTCCGTGATCACGAGGTCTCGCACGAGTTGCCACTGCCCGGCCACGCTCCGCACCGGGAAGGAGCAGATCAGTCCCTCGGGTACACCGTAGGAGCCATCCGAGCGCAGTGCCGCCGAGGTCCACCGCTCCCCCGTGCCGGCAGTCCAGTCCCGCATGTGATCGATCGCCGCGGAGGCTGCCGACGCCGCCGACGAAGCACCTCGAGCGGCGATGATCTCGGCGCCGCGGCCGGCCACCCGTGGAATGAACTGCTCGATGATCCACTCGTCGTCGACGAGGTCCGTGACCGCGGTGCCTCCCGCCGCCGCCGCCGACACGTCGGGGTACTGGCTGGACGAGTGATTTCCCCAGATGGTCACTCCGTCGATCAGGCTGACCGGCACATCGAGTTTGGCCGACAACTGAGCGAGTGCCCGATTGTGGTCAAGACGGGTCATCGCGGTGAACCGCTCCGCTGGCACATCCGGGGCGCTGGCCTGAGTGATGAGGGCATTCGTGTTGGCAGGGTTGCCGACCACCAGAACCCGGATGTCGTCGGCCGCACCAGCATTGATCGCGGCGCCCTGCGGCCCGAAGATGCCGGCGTTGGCCGCCAGCAGATCGCCTCGCTCCATGCCAACGCCCCGCGGCCGCGCCCCGACCAGGAATGCGGCGTTGGCCCCCTCGAAGGCAGCTCTCGCATCATCGAAGGCGTCCACGCTCGCCAAAGTCGAAAACGCACAATCCTGCAGCTCCATCGCCGTACCGGCTGCCGCCGCGATCGCCTGCGGAACCTCGAGCAGCCTCAGGGCGACGGGAGTGTCAGCGCCGAAGACCTCACCGCTGGCAATGCGAAACAGGAGCGCGTAACCGATCTGGCCGGCAGCGCCGGTGACCGTAACCCGGACAGGACTACTCATCCTTCCACGCTACCCCCCGTCCGCCTGTCGGAAGTGCAGGCGATTCAGAGCGACACGCCGTTGCTTCCACTAACTCAGCGGCGTGTCACCCGCGATCTCCTGCACTTCCGGCAGGACCGGGTCAGCGGGGGGTGGCGTGGGCGCGGACGTTGCGGGTGGCTTCGAGGATGTTCTCGAGGGAGGCGACGGTTTCCGCGTAGCCACGGGTCTTCAGTCCGCAGTCGGGGTTGACCCACAGCTGGCGCTCGGGAATCGAGGCGAGTGCGGTTCGGAGCAGGCCCTCCACCTCGTCGACGCTCGGCACCCGCGGTGAGTGGATGTCGTACACGCCCGGGCCGATGCCGTGGTCGAAACCGCTCGACTCGATGTCGCTGACGACCTCCATTTTGGAGCGGGCGGCTTCGATGCTGGTGACATCGGCGTCGAGGTCGCGGATCGCGCCGATCACGACACCGAACTCCGAATAGCACAGGTGGGTGTGGATCTGCGTAGTCTTCTCGACGCCCGAAGTGGCCAGCCGGAAGGAGGCGACCGACCAGTCGAGGTAGGCACTCTGGTCGGCGAGTTTCAGCGGCAGCAGCTCGCGCAGCGCCGGCTCGTCGACCTGGATGATGCCGATGCCGGCCGCCTCGAGGTCGCGGATCTCGTCACGGAGGGCAAGCGCGACCTGGTTCGCGGTCTCGGCGAGCGGCTGATCGTCGCGGACGAATGACCAGGCCAGGATCGTCACCGGGCCGGTCAGCATGCCCTTGACCGGTCTGTTCGTCAGCGACTGCGTGAAAGTCGACCATTCGACGGTGAATGCGGCGGGCCGCGAGACGTCACCCCAGAGGATCGAGGGACGGGTCGCCCGGGAACCGTAGGACTGCACCCAGCCGTTCTCGGTCACCGCGAAGCCGTCGAAGTTCTCGGCGAAGTACTGCACCATGTCGTTGCGCTCGGGTTCACCGTGCACCAGCACGTCCAGCCCGATCTCCTCCTGCAGCTCGACGACGCGGGCGATCTCGGCGCGCAGGAAATCCTTGTAGCCCTCCTCGGTCAGTTCGCCGCGGGTGAAGGCCGCGCGGGCTTTGCGGATCTCGCCCGTCTGCGGGAATGAGCCGATCGTCGTGGTCGGCAGCGGCGGCAGATCGAGCTTCGCCTGCTGCGCGGCCAGACGCTCGGCGTAGTCGCCGCGGTGGAAGTCGGACTCGAGCAGTGCC
>CAVPES010000005.1:0-22404 GCA_963703545.1 uncultured Actinomycetota bacterium | reverse complement strand
GCCGAGGCGACCGACGTGCTGAGCGAGGCCCAAGAGGCCATCGCCGACGCCCGCCGGCGGCTCGCCGAGATCCCCGCCGACGTCGTCGTGACCAATCACGTGATGGGCCTGTACGAGCTGGCCACGATCCACCTCTCGGGTGAGCCGCCGGACCTCGCTTCGGCCTCGTTGGCCATGCGCACGCGATGGGGGCGCTCGTCGACGGCCTCGGCGACCGGCTCGGCGCCGAGACGCCGACGTTGCGGACGGCCCTGGCCAACATCCGGATCGTGTTCGTCCAGCTCAAGGGCGCGGCGAGCGAGGCCGTCGGCACATCCGACGCGCCGCCGGCGGCCGACCCGGACGACTAGGGCGGCGGTTGCGTCCGGCGCGGCGTCATCGCCCACGGCCGAGCCAGCGCGAGCCGGCGCGGCGGCGAAGCGCCCGGTCGGCGCGTCGACCACCCGGTCGTTGCGAACCGTCACCCCTTCGGCACGCAGGAGCGCCGCCTGGCGTCGGGGGTTCGCCGTGACGAGACGCCCGTTGCCGCGCACCACACGCCACCAGGGCAGCTCCACAGCGCCGGCGGGTTGCGGGCTCGTGGCGAGCAGTGCGCCGACAGCCCGTGCGGCCCCGGGGTGACCGGCGTCGTGGGCGACGTCGCCGTAGCTGACCACCTCGCCGACGTCGAGCGAGGCGATGACCGCCAGGATCTCGTCGGCGAGCGTGCTCATCGCTTCTCGATCGCCCCCGCTTCGACGTGTCCCAGCTTGCGCAGGAGCACGAACGACACCGCGGTGCCGTCCTCGATCGTGCGGGTCCCGTCGGCGATCTCGACGCAATGGAACGGATAGGTCATGCCGTCGTCGCCCGCGATCTCGCCAAGGCCCGCCGCCTCGTCGAAGGCGGCGACCGTGCCGGTCACGGCACGATCTTGCTGATCGGAGCTTGAGAGATCGGTGTCCGCCGGTGTCGCTCAGGGCCGGGATGATCAGGTTGATCGTGCGCTTGTCGACGACGCTCTCGATGGCGAACCCGCCACCGGCGAGCTCCGAGACGGTCGGCGACTTCGCCGAGGGGAGCACGGCGAGCACGGACTCGTAGTTCTCCGCCGACACGTTGAGCTTGAGGAGCACCTTGCCCCGGGCATCAGTGCCCCGTTGAGCAGCGTCATCAGCTGTCCAGTTCGTGGCGCTTCGCCGATCCTCGGCGGCGTTCGGCGCGGTTGGCGATCACCTCGGTGTAGCTGTTCTGACAGGATCGTGTCGATCACCTTGAGCCCGGCGGCCCGCAGCGCCCGACCGGTCTCGGTGATCTCGACCACGGCGTCGGCGATGTCGGGCACCTTCGCCTCGCTCGCGCCGTAGCTGAGGCGGACGTCGGCGTCGATCCCGTGCTTGGCGAAGTAGCGTCGGGTGATCTCGGGGTACTCCGACGTGACCCGGACGCCGTCGTGGAGCTCGGCGACCGACTGGACCGGCGAGTCGCCGGCGACCGCGAGGACCATCTTGATCGGATCCGACGTCGCCTTCGAGTACTTCAGCTCGCCGAGCGAGACGACATCGCTCGCCGTCTCCTCGATCCAGTCGCGGCCGGTGATGCCGATGTCGAAGAGCCCCTCGGCGACGTACACGGGGATCTCCTGCGGCCGCAGGATGCGGACGTCGTCGACCCGCGGGTCCTCGACCTCGACGGTTACCTCGCGGCGATCCCGACGGCCCTGCGCACCGCGCATGATTCCCTCCATCGGGACTGACGTGGCCCGGATCGCCTTCATCGGACCCATGGCGTCCGGCAAGACCCGACTGGGAAAGCGCGTCGCCCGTCGCCTGGGCATCGCCTTCATCGACACCGACCGGGAGATCGTGGCCGAGCACGGCCCGATCGCCGAGATCTTCGAGCGCCACGGCGAACCGTATTTCCGTTCCCTGGAGCGGGACGCCGCCGCCCGGGCGCTTGCCACGGACGCCGTGGTCTCGCTGGGCGGGGGAGCCGTGCTCGATCCCGATACCCAGCAGCTGCTGGGCGACACCCCGGTGGTGCTGTTGAGCGTGAGCGCCGAGGCGGTCGCGCCGCGACTGGCCGACGGCCGCCGGCCACTGGTGCGCGACGGCGTCGAAACCTGGTCCCGGATCCTCGAGCAGCGCCGGGAGACATACGAGCGCCTCGCCGACGTGACCTTCGACACTTCGAGCATCCCGCTCGACCAGATCGCCGACGAGATCGTCGCCTGGCTCAGCAAGGAGCACCCATGAGCGACATCACCCGGATCACGGTCAGCGGGGACCGGGACTACGACATCCTGATCGGGCACGGTGCCCTCGCCGAGATCCCCGGGCTGCTGGGACCGCAGGTGCGAAAGATCCTGATCGTGCACGCCCCCTCGGGCGGCCGCCGCGCCGGGGCGCTGCGCGATGCGCTGCTGGAGCACGTCAGCGAGGTGCTGCTGGCGGAGGTGCCCGACGCCGAGGGTGCCAAGCGGGTCGAGGTCGCGGCCTTCTGCTGGCAGATCATGGGCCAGTCCGACTTCACCCGGACCGACGCCGTGCTCGGCATCGGGGGAGGGGCGATCACCGACCTCGCCGGCTTCGTCGCCGCGACCTGGCTGCGCGGCGTCAGCTTCTTCCCCATCCCCACGACGGTGCTCGGCATGGTGGACGCGGCCATCGGCGGCAAGACCGGCATCAACACCGACGAGGGCAAGAACCTGGTCGGCGCCTTCCACGCCCCCAGCGCCGTGATCGCCGACCTCGACACCCTCGACACCCTGCCTCGCAACGAGATCCTGGCCGGGTTCGCGGAGGTGGTGAAGGCCGGTTTCATCGCCGAACCGGAGATCCTGGCCATCATCGAGGCCGATGTCGAACGGGCGACCGACCCCCGCACCGAGGAGTTCCGCCGCGTGATCGAGCTGGCTGCCGGTCTCAAGGCCCGGGTGGTGTCGGAGGACTTCACCGAGCAGGGCCAGCGGGAGATCCTCAACTACGGGCACACCCTCGGCCACGCGATCGAGCTCGCCGAGCGCTACCAGTGGCGCCACGGCGCCGCGATCTCGGTGGGGATGGTCTTCGCCGCCGAGCTCGGCCGGCTCACCGGGCACCTCTCGGACGCGGTGGTCGACCGGCACCGGGCGATCCTGACCTCGCTCACCCTGCCGACGACGTACCCGCTCGATCGCTGGGACACCCTGCTGGCGTCGATGCAGCGGGACAAGAAGGCCCGCGCGGGCGTGCTGCGCTTCATCGTCCTCGACGGCATCGGCAAGCCGGTCGTGCTGACCGGACCCGAGCCGCACCTGCTCTTCACCGCGTACCAGGAGATCGGCGAGTAGCCGCCGTCGGACATCCGCGCGCACTAGGCTGAATGTCCATGAGAGTGCTCGTCCTCAACGGACCCAACCTCGGCCGGCTCGGCAGCCGCGAACCGGACGTCTACGGTTCGGCGAACCTGGAGGATCTTCGCAGCCAGCTCGTGGCGGATGCCGCGGCGGCCGCCACGATCGACCTGCGGCAGACCGACGACGAGGCGACCCTGGTCGGCTGGCTGCACGAGGCCGTCGACACGCGCACGCCCGTCGTGCTGAACCCGGCGGCGTTCACGCACTACTCCTACGCTCTGCGCGACGCCGCGGCCATGGTCACCTCGGCGAGGATCCCGCTGATCGAGGTGCACATCTCCAATCCGCACGCCCGCGAGACCTTCCGGCACAACAGCGTGATCTCCGGCGTGGCGACCGGGGTGATCGCCGGACTCGGCTTCGATTCGTACCGGCTGGCGCTGGCGCACATTCTGCGAACCGCCTCCTGAGCCCATAAACTGCTCTGCGGGCTATCGCGGCAACTCGACCTCGCTCGGTGCATGCGCCCCACGACCCCCAGTGAACGGAACACCTCCATGGCATCAACCGCTGACATCAAGAACGGCGTGGTCCTCAGAATCGACGGCCAGCTCTGGACCATCATCGAGTTCCAGCACGTCAAGCCCGGCAAGGGCGGCGCCTTCGTGCGCACCAAGATGAAGAACATCGTCACCGGCAAGGTGGTCGACAAGACCTACAACGCGGGCACCAAGATCGACATCGAGACGGTCGACCGCCGCGAGTTCAGCTACCTGTACAAGGACGGCGACGGCTTCGTCTTCATGGACCAGGCCGACTACGACCAGCTGACGGTGCCGTCGGTGGTCGTGGGGGACACCGCCAACTTCCTGCTGGAGAACCAGCTGGTCACGATCGCGCTCAACGACGGCAACCCGCTCTACGTCGAACTGCCGGCGTCGGTGACCCTGGAGATCACCTACACCGAGCCGGGACTGCAGGGCGACCGCTCCACCGGCGGCACCAAGCCGGCGACCGTGGAGACGGGCTACGAGATCCAGGTGCCGCTGTTCCTGGAGACCGGGACCAGAGTCAAGGTCGACACCCGCACCGGTGACTACATGGGCCGTGTCAACGACTAGTGAGCGCCCGCACCAAGGCCCGCAAGCGCGCCATCGACCTGCTCTATGCCGCCGATCTGCGCGGAGTTCCCGTCGCCGAATTGGTGCTCGCCGAGGCGATGCGCGCTGCCGGTGAGCCCCAGCGCGAGGCCTCCTGGCTGTACGCCCGCGAGTTGGTCGACGGGGTGACCGACCACCAGACCGAGATCGACGAGCTGATCGAGACCTACTCGACCAACTGGCCGCTGTCACGCATGCCGGTCATCGACCGGGCGATCCTGCGCATCGCGGTGTGGGAGATCCTGCACAACGACGAGATCCCCCCGGCCGTCGCCATCGACGAGGCCGTCGAGCACGCCAAGCAGCTTTCCACGGAGGACTCCGCCGGCTTCGTCAACGGGCTGCTCGGCCGGATCGCCGCCAGCGCGGTGTGACGCGCGGTATGACTGCGGGGACAGAAATGGGGGAGCATTTTGAGCCACCGGAGCACGACGGACGTCGCCTTTGCGAGCGAGAACATTCACCTTTACCGCCTGATGGAGGCTTGGCGCGAAGGCGAACCTCGAAGACCCGTGTGTTTCGAGCATGGGTATTACCGGCGAAAGGGTAACGTTTGACCGGTCGAAGTGGGGGAAACGTGACCAGAACGTGGACATTCGGATTCGTTGCGCTCGCTGTCGCGACGGCGGCTAGCCTCGTCGGCTGTGCAGCCAACGCAGACCCCCAGGACCTGGGTGGTGGACCAGTAGTGGCCTCTGTTTCCGACGCCCTGGCGGTTGCCGAGGATCGTGGCTTTGAGTGGGAGGTCTCGATACTCAAGGATGGCGAGGTTTCGCCCGGCGAGTACGAGCAGGCATACGACCGTTACATGGCTTGTGGAGTCACGTATAGCGGAGATGAGGTCAACTTCAACGACTTCACGGCAGAGTTGAGTGATTCTGAGTTCCAGAACGGAGACTCCTTCTTCACCACTTGTCTGGTTGATTCGGCGTTCGAGCTCTACCCCGATCTAGTCTCCGTCGGCGTGGGAAGATGACTCCGGGACAATTGGCGCCCACTGAACAACCAAGAGAACGCGGTTTTCGCTGGCTGGTCGCGACTATCGCATTGTGGCTCGTTGCGCCATTCGTGCTGATCCGCCGCGGATCAGCACGAATGCTCAGGGTGTCGATGTCGAAGACAACTCCGTCATCAAGCTCCAGCGCCGCCATATCCCGGACGACCTCGGTGAGGTGTTCGACCGTGAGCGCGGTGTCCACTGCCTCGGCATCGGCATCACGGGTGGGGCGACGCGCGCCGTAGGCGGCGAGCAGGATGCCGCCCTTCAGCACGAAGTCCTCGGCATGCGGAGTCTTCGTGAGCCGGTCGAGGAAGGACTCGATCGCGTGCCGGATGAGGTACTCCTCGGTCGGCACCCGCTTCCCGGTCTTCGCGCCCACGGATCGTGCGGCGGACTGGAGTTGCTTGTAGGTCTCCGCGCCGTTCATGCCAGCGCCTCCAACGTGGCGAACAACGGTCCCTTTGCGCGGGGGAGTCGCTCGGCGAAGTCGAGCAGCTGTGCAGGCTTGCCACCGCGGCGCAGCCCCCCAAATCAGAAAACGACGCCCAACCCCAGCCAGTCGGTGGATTCAGGCTTAGTGTTGGTGACAATTGATGGAACACAATGGTGTGACCGTTGGCATGGTCGCCATCGGCTCATCCCGATCTGGAGGATCGCAATGCCTGAAGCAGTAATAGTCTCAACAGCTCGTTCGCCGATTGGACGCGCATTCAAGGGCTCATTGAAAGACGTCCGCGCGGATGACATGGCCGCGCAGATGATTCGCGCCGCACTCGACAGGATTCCGGCGCTCGATCCCAGGGACATCGGTGACCTCATGCTGGGCTGCGGGGAGCCGGGGGGCGAGCAGGGGTTCAACCTCGCTCGCGTGATCGCGGTCGAACTCGGGATGGATTTCCTCCCCGGCACGACGGTGCACCGGTACTGCTCCTCAAGCCTGCAGACGACAAGGATGGCGATGCACGCGATTCGAGCCGGCGAGGGTGATGTCTTCATCTCGGCCGGCGTCGAAGCGGTCAGTCGCTATGCGAAAGGCAATGCGGACAGCATTCCCGACACCCAGAGTCCCTTCTTCGCCGAGGCGCAGAAGCGCAGCGCCGAGTACGCCGGCGGCGGGAAGACCTGGCAGGACCCCAGGCAGTCCGGTTTGGTTCCGGATGTCTACATCGCCATGGGCGAGACCGCCGAGAACGTCGCCCAACTCAAGGGCATCAGCCGCGCCGAGCAGGACGAATACGGAGTGCGAAGCCAGAATCTGGCCGAGCAGGCCGCGGCGCGAGGCTTCTGGGCGAAGGACATCACTCCCTTGAAGCTTGCGGACGGGACCCTCGTGAGCAAGGACGATAGCCCTCGTGCCGGCGTCACCCTCGAGGGTGTCTCCGGCCTGCAGCCGGTGTTCCGTGCCGACGGGACAGTCACCGCGGGCAATGCATGTCCGATGAACGACGGCGCCGCGGCCCTGGTGATCATGAGCGATGTGAAGGCCAAGCAGCTCGGCCTGACTCCGCTGGCCAGGATCGTTTCGACCGGTGTCACGGCGCTGTCGCCCGAGATCATGGGCATGGGACCGGTTGGAGCATCGCAGCAGGCGCTTTCCCGCGCGGGTTTGAGCATCAGCGACATCGACCTGGTCGAGATGAACGAAGCCTTCGCGGCGCAGGTCATTCCCTCCGCTCGCGAGCTCGGCATCGACTTCGATCGACTCAACGTCAACGGTGGCGCGATCGCAGTTGGCCACCCCTTCGGGATGACCGGGGCCAGGATCACGAGCACCCTGATCAACTCGCTCCAGGAGCGGGACAAGCAGTTCGGTCTCGAGACGATGTGCGTCGCGGGCGGCCAGGGTATGGCAATGATCCTGGAGCGGCTCTCCTAAGGAATCCTTCGGGCCATCGGTCGGCGGTCAAATCTCGCCCATCGATGGCCCGAAGCCAACTCGTGAGGCACGCGACCGCTCAGCGGCCCACGTTACCCGTGAAGCCTGCGATCGATCGCAGTACGAGCGGTCGCGCCGCTACCCATCCGGCGATCATGAGGACAAGGGAGCCGACGAAGATCCAGAATCCGGCCCACCCGTTGCCATTGTCAACCGCGTACATGTGGTTGAGGTTGTTCAGCGCGCCGGTCGCGAAGACGAGAGTCAGGTGAACGAACGGCGATGAACGCGACGAGGAAGTAGGTGAGCGTCTGCAAGCCGTTGTAGTTGCTCCAGCCATTCTCGGCCGGCCAGTTGAGCGAGGCGTACTGGATGTCGGCCGAGATCGCGTTCGGGAAGATATCCCAGTGCACGGGGACGAGCCTGGCCCACTGTCCGGTGACGAAGAGCAGCACGTAGAACACGACGCCTTTGATGATCCAGAGGGTGTCGAGACTGAGGTGCAGCCACAGGTTGAGGCTGATCCGAACCGGCGATCCCTTGGTGCGGATCATGCCCTTGTTGTTGCGGGTCCAGTACGCGTCAGGACGCGCGATGGTTCGCACTTGCCAGCCCGAACGGATGATGAAAAGCATGATGAACTCGTTAAGACCGTGCTGCCAGGCAAGCCACGCGGGGAAACCGACCGGGGTTCCAGCCGGTAGGCCCGATTCGCCGGGAAACTGGGTTATGAACGATTGCATCGCGGGCAGGCTGCGCAGCCACTTGTCGCCCGTCGCGTTATTTGACGATGGCGGCGTCATGCCCGGTGACGATGCTCGGATATGAAAAAGCCCCGCCGGAGTAACCCCGGCGACCGCCTCGGCGAAATCGGCCAGGCCGTCCTGAGCCAAATGCCAGGCTTCCGTTTCACCGATGAGCGCAGGGCGCGCGGAGACGTCGAGGAGTTCACCGTTGGTCGGCGTGACTCCGTGGTGGCTCCCTGGCACGACAGCGTAGCTTCGGGCAATCTTCTGATCCCAGCCATGGCGTTTCTCGAGCCAACGGCCGAGGAGGTACATGCTCGCGAGCGAGTGGGGGAGTTGCGCACGTTCGCTGGGGAGGACGCGAAAATCGAAGCCAGCATCCCGCATCCCTTCGCAGAGCTCGGGCACCTGAATCTGGAACGCGGCTGTGGCCTTTCCGAGATCGTGGGTAGCGGCCAGCCAGAGCAGTCGCCGCCGAGCCTGCGCCTCGTCGTCCAGATCGGCGCTCAGCCGTCGGACGATACCGCGCGGCAGCCACTCGTCCCAAAGCAGCCCAGCTACCGCTGCACTGTCGGCCATGTGCCGCCAGAGCGGGAGCGACTGTCCGCTGCTGCGATCCGACTTAGCCCACGGCAAGGTGGCGGGACCTGCGGGGTGCGGCACTGCCACGTGCGCCTCGTCGGCACGGCGATGACTCGTTCTACCGGATTCGGATTGCATGTGGCCACGCTAGGGGAAGCGACCGACATCAGGGCAGGTGCACCCGACTTGGAGAGTGAATTGGTGACTTTTCACATCTGGTTGAGATCGATGAAGGGATGGACTCTGGCCCAGCGGAACGCTTTCCTATCGCGGTCAAGTCCGGGGGCGTGGTGCATTGATGTTGCAGAGATCCGTTGGGTGGCATGGCGCTGAGTACGTGAATCGCGGAGGTCACTTCTTCGGGGCGGCGGTACCGGCGACCGCTCCTGCACAGGCTCCGCGGAGTGCCGGGTTGTGCACAGGTTTTTCGGCATAATGGCCGGTCAGGGGCCAATGTCGGACGTTGCGTGTTGACTGTTCTCATGGAAGACGTGTTCGACATCCTGGTGGACCGGGCGATGGCGCTGCGGTCGCTGGCGCGCGCCAGCCGGGTCGACACGTCCCGCCTGCCGACGGCGTCGGACCCGACGATCCTGCAGCTCGCCCGCGAGTCGGGCCGGGTGGCGCGCACCCTGGACGGGCTGCAGGCGCGGCTCGCCGGAGAGGTCGCCCGCCGCTCGGACCGGTCCCTCGGCCACGACTCCCTGGCCGCCCGGGAGGGGTTCGCCAACGCCGGGCAGCTGCTCGCCGAACTGCAGGGCGTCTCCGCCGGCACCGGGGCCGGGCAGGCCCGCCTCGGCGAGGCGCTGACCGCACCCGGCATGGACCCCCTGCAGGAGGCGATCGACACCGGCCGCATCAGCCGCGACCAGGCCACCGCGATCACCCGCGGCCTCGACGGGGTGCAGGCACCCGAGGACGTGATCACCGAAGCGGTCACCGCCCTGATCGGCACCGCCACCACCGGCAGCGTGCAGGACGTCGAGACCGCCAGCCGCTTCCTCGCCCGCGAACTCGCCCCCGAGGACCCCGCAGTGCGGGAGGCGAGGGTGCGCGCCAGACGGTCCCTGCGCCTCGGGAAGACCCAAGCCGACGGCACCACCCCGCTGCACGGCACCCTCGACCCGCTCTCCGCCGCCTGGGTCCGGGCCCTGCTCGACCACTACACCACCCCGCGCCGACGGGTGACCTTCACCGGCACCGGCGAAGCGGCGACCTGGGGCTCGGGCACCGTCGCCGCCGACCGGCGCACCCCGGACCAGTACCGGGTCGACGTACTCGTGGGCATCGCCCGCGACGTCCTCGGCCGGGCAAGCGGCGACCTGACCCCCGCGGCCCGGCCCACCATCTTCGTCACCATGACCGCCCGGCAACTGCGCGACGGGCTCGGCGCCGCCGGCATCATCGGCCAGGACGAACCCATCAGCGCCGGCACCGCCCGCCGGCTGGCCGCCGACGCCGACCTCATCCCCGCCGTGCTCGGCACCCGCGGCGAGATCCTCGACCAGGGCCGCCGGCACCGGCTCTACACCCACGCCCAACGCCTCGCCCTCACCCTGCGCGACCAGGGCTGCACCTGGAAAGGCTGCACCGCACCACCCGGCCAGTGCGAGATCAACCACATCACCGAATGGCAGAAAGGCGGACCCACCGATCTGGCCAACGCCGCCCTCGTCTGCACCTTCCACCACGCGCTGCTGGACCGGGGCTGGAGCATGACCCGCGTCAACGGGCAGGTCATCGTCACCGCGCCCCGGCGGACCGCATGAGCGGGGGCGGCTGTCGGTGCGGTAGGCTCATGGCAAGAAGATTTCCTTTAATGACCGTCCGGAGAGACGGGGAAGGAGGTCAGAGTGACAGAGCGCACCGTGCTGTCGCAGGCTGACATCACCCGAGCGTTGACTCGGATCTCGCACGAGATCCTCGAGTCCAATCGGGGCGAAGCGCAGCTGGTGATCCTCGGCATCCCGACCCGGGGCGCCATCCTCGCCCGGCGCATCCACGAGAGCATCGAGAGCATCGAGCCCGGCACCAGCTCCGTCGGATCCCTGGACGTCACCCTGTACCGGGACGACCTCGCGCACCAGCCCACCCGCAACCCGGCACCCACTGAGGTGCCCGCCGCCGGCATCGACGACACGGTCGTGGTCCTGGTCGACGACGTGCTCTACTCGGGCCGCACCATCCGGGCCGCGCTCGACGCGATCGGCGACATCGGCCGGCCGCGCGCGGTGCGACTGGCCGTGCTGATCGACCGCGGCCACCGGGAACTGCCCATCCGCGCGGACTTCGTCGGCAAGAACCTGCCCAGCTCCGCCCGCGAGCGCGTCAACGTGCTGCTCGACGAGATCGACGGCCGCGAGGAGGTGACGATCGAGGGATGAGACACCTGCTGGACACCCGCACTCTGGCCCTCGACGACGCCCTGCAGATCCTCGACGTCGCCGAGGACATGGCCGACACGCAGCTGCGCGAGGTCAAGAAGCTGCCGACGCTGCGCGGCAAGGCCGTCGTGAACCTCTTCTACGAGGACTCCACCCGCACCCGGATCTCCTTCGAGGCGGCGGCGAAACGCCTGTCGGCGGACGTGATCAACTTCAGCGCCAAGGGCTCCAGCATCTCCAAGGGGGAGTCGCTGGCGGACACCGCGCGCACGCTCGCGGCGATCGGCGCCGACGGCGTCGTGATCCGGCACGGCGCCTCCGGTGCCCCCGCTGTGCTCGCCGCCAACGCCTGGATCGACGCCCCCGTGATCAATGCCGGCGACGGCACCCACGAGCACCCCACCCAGGCGCTGCTGGACGCCTTCACGATCCGGCGCCGACTGCACGGAGCCGCCGCCCGCGGACACGACCTGGACGGGGTGGTGGTGCTGATCGTCGGCGACATCCTGCACTCCCGGGTGGCCCGCTCCAACATCTGGCTGCTGGCAACCCTCGGTGCCAGCGTGCACCTGGTCGCGCCGCCGACACTGGTGCCGCACGCGATCGAGGGATGGCCGGTGACGGTGCACTACGACCTCGACGACGCCCTCCGCCAGGTCGATCCGGATGTCGTGATGATGCTGCGGATCCAGGCGGAGCGGATGCAGGAGGCCTTCTTCCCCAACGCCCGCGAGTACTCCCGGCTCTGGGGTCTGGACGCCGAGCGCTTCGCCGGCCTTGGGCCGGATAGTCTGGTGATGCACCCCGGCCCGATGAACCGCGGACTGGAGATCTCCTCGGTCGCCGCCGACTCGGCGCAGTCGACCATCACCGAACAGGTCGCCAACGGCGTCGCCGTGCGGATGGCGGCACTGTACCTGACGGTCTCCGGAGCGAGCGGTGCGACGACGAGCAAGGAACCCACGCAGTGAGCGAGCGATACCTGATCAGGGCGGCGACCCTCAGTGACGGTCGCCGCGCGGACCTGCTGGTCGATGACGGCCGGATCGCGGAGTTCGGCAGCGGGCTGACGCGTCTCGGAGCAACCGTGATCGACGCCGACGGCCTGATCGCCATGCCCGGTCTGGTCGATCTGCACACGCACCTGCGCGAACCCGGCTACGAGGCCAGCGAGACCGTGCTGTCCGGGTCCCGTGCCGCCGCCGCCGGCGGCTTCACCGCGGTCAACGCGATGGCGAACTCGCTGCCGGTCGCCGACACCGCGGGCGTCGTCGAACAGGTCGAGGCTCTCGGCCGCCGTGCCGGCTACGTCACGGTGCGCCCGGTCGGCGCCGTCTCCCGCGGCCTTGCGGGCACGGAGCTCTCCGAGATCGGCGCGATGGCCGACTCCCGCGCCCGCGTGCGGCTCTTCTCCGACGACGGGAACTGCGTCTCGGATCCACTGCTGATGCGCCGGGCGCTCGAATACGTCAAGGCATTCGGCGGCGTGATCGCGCAGCATGCCCAGGATCCCCGGCTCACCATCGACGCCCAGATGAACGAGGGCGCCCTCTCCGCCGAGCTCGGCCTGGCCGGCTGGCCGGCCGTCGCCGAGGAGTCGATCATCGCCCGCGACGTACTGCTGGCCGAGCACACCGGCAGCCGCCTGCACGTCTGTCACCTCTCCACCGCGGGCTCCGTCGACGTGGTCCGCTGGGCGAAAGCGCGCGGCATCCGGGTCACCGCCGAGGTCACCCCGCACCACCTGCTGCTGACCGAGGAACTGGCCAGGGGCTACGACGCCCGGTACAAGGTGAATCCGCCGCTGCGCAGCGATGCCGATGTGCAGGCGCTGCGCGCCGCCCTCGCCGACGGCACGATCGACATCGTGGCGACCGACCACGCCCCGCACCCGCCGGAGGCCAAGCAGTGCGAGTGGGCGGCGGCGGCCAACGGCATGGTCGGACTGGAGTCCGCTCTCAGCGTCGTGCACGAGGCCATGGTCGACACGGGCCTGATGGGCTGGGCCGGCATCGAGCGGGTGCTCTCCACCAGCCCCGCGCGGATCGGACAGGTCGACGGCCAGGGCGCGAGCCTCGCGGCCGGGGCGCCGGGAGAGCTCGTGCTCTACGACCCCGCTGCCCGCGCCGACTTCGGCATCGACCGGCTGCACGGGCGCAGCCGCAACTCGCCCTATCTCGGCCGCTCCCTGCCGGGCCGGGTGCTCTGGACCTTCCACCACGGAATGCCCACCGTCGAGCACGGCACGCTCGTCGACGCCGAGACCGTCGGAAGCCGGGCTGCGGGAGGCGACCGTGGATAAAGTCCTGCCCGGCACGATCGTGGTGCTCGCCATCGCCCTCGTGCTCATCGTCATGGCGTGGGCGTGGCGATCACGCAGACGCCGCCAGCGCGGCCTCGAGATCGCATCCCCGGTCCCGCCGGAGCTCGGCGACGTGCTCTACGCGGCACCCCTCGGCTACGTCGCGACCACACCGGCGAACTCCCCGCTCGACCGGATCGCGGCCGCCGGACTCGGCTTCCGGTCCCGCGCCCAGCTGACGGTCGCCCGCGCCGGGATCGTGCTGGATCTGGACGGCGAGCCGGCCCGCTTCATCCCCGCCGCCGAGGTCCGCGGTGCGAACCGGGCCACCTGGGCGATCGACCGCGTCGTGGAGGCGGACGGACTGGCCGTGATCGGCTGGCGCCTGGGCGACCAGGACGTCGAATCGTATTTCCGCACGGAGAGCGACCACAGCACCAGATCGCTCATCGATGCGATCGCGGCGATAGCACCGGAGACGGTGACGAAGGAGAGTGAGGTCTGAGTGGCCGAGAACGCGATTCTGGTCCTGGAGGACGGCACCCGCTATGTCGGGCGTCCCTACGGCGCCCTCGGCACCGCTCTGGGGGAGGCTGTCTTCGCCACCGGCATGACGGGCTACCAGGAGACGCTGACCGACCCGTCGTACGCCGGGCAGATCGTGGTGCAGACGGCACCGCACATCGGCAACACCGGCGTCAACGACGAGGACCCCGAGTCTTCCCGGATCTGGGTGTCCGGCTATGTCGTGCGCGACCCCAGCCGTGTCGTGTCGAATTTCCGGGCCACCCGCAGCCTCGACGACGACCTGATCAGCGGAGGCGTGGTCGGAATCTCCGGGATCGACACCCGGGCACTGACCAGACGACTGCGGGATGCCGGTGCGATGCGCGCCGGAATCTTCAGCGGGCCCGACTCGGCCCTGAGCCAGGCAGAGCAACTCGAGCGGGTGCGCGCCTCGGCCGAGATGAGCGGCCGGAACCTCTCGGACTCGGTCTCCACCCGTGATCCCTACTTCCTGGCCGCGACCGGCCCCCGGATCGGATCCGTCGCCGTGCTCGATCTGGGCGTCAAGACCTCGACGCTGCGCTACCTGGCCGAGCGCGGCTTCGACGTGCACGTGCTGCCGCAGACCACGACAATCGCCGACATCCGCGCGCTCGCACCCGACTCGGTCTTCTTCTCGAACGGTCCCGGGGATCCCGGCGCCTCCGACGCGCACGTCGAACTGCTGCAGGCCATCCTCCGGGACGGCCTGCCATTCTTCGGCATCTGCTTCGGCAACCAGATCCTGGGACGCGCCCTCGGCTTCCGGACCTACAAGCTGCCATTCGGCCACCGCGGCATCAACCAGCCGGTGCTGGACCGGGCGACCGGGCGCGTCGAGATCACCGCCCACAACCACGGCTTCGCCGTCGATGCGCCCCTCGACGGCCCCGTCGACTCCCCGGCCGGCTTCGGCCGCGTCGAGGTCAGCCACGTCGACCTCAACGACAACGTGGTCGAGGGCCTGAACGCCCTCGACATCCCCGCGTTCTCGGTGCAGTACCACCCGGAGGCCGCGGCCGGCCCGCACGACTCCAACTACCTCTTCGACCGCTTCCGAGACATGGTGCTGGCGCACCGGAAGGACGCCGAGTAATGCCCCGTCGTGACGACATCGCCAGCGTGCTGGTCATCGGCTCCGGCCCCATCGTGATCGGCCAGGCCGCAGAGTTCGACTACTCCGGCACCCAGGCCTGCCGGGTGCTGCGCGAGGAGGGCATCCGGGTGATCCTGGTCAACTCCAACCCGGCGACGATCATGACCGACCCCGACTTCGCGGACGCCACCTACATCGAGCCGATCACCTGGCAGGTCATCGAGACGATCATCGCCAAGGAGAAGCCGGACGCGATCCTGCCCACGCTGGGCGGTCAGACCGCGCTGAACGCCGCGATCGACCTGCACAGGCACGGCATCCTCGCCAAGTACGACGTCGAACTGATCGGGGCGAACTTCGAGGCGATCAACAAGGGCGAGGACCGGCAGATCTTCAAACAGCTCGTGCTGGACGCCGGCGCCGATGTCGCCAGGAGCCACATCGCGCACACCGTCGAGGAGGCCGTCGCCTTCGCGGACGATCTGGGCTACCCACTCGTGATCCGACCCTCGTTCACGATGGGCGGCCTCGGCTCGGGATTCGCCTATACCCGGGACGATCTGATCCGGATGGTCACCGATGGACTGCACCAGAGCCCGAGCACCGAGGTGCTGCTGGAGGAGTCGATCCTCGGCTGGAAGGAGTACGAACTCGAGTTGATGCGGGACACCGCGGACAACACCGTCGTGGTCTGCTCCATCGAGAACGTGGATCCGGTGGGGGTGCACACGGGGGATTCGATCACGGTCGCTCCCGCCCTGACGCTGACCGACCGGGAGTACCAGAACCTGCGCAACATCGGCATCGACATCATCCGCGCCGTCGGTGTCGACACGGGCGGCTGCAACATCCAGTTCGCCATCGACCCGGCCGACGGCCGCGTGATCGTGATCGAGATGAACCCGCGGGTCTCCCGTTCCAGTGCCCTCGCCTCCAAGGCGACGGGCTTTCCGATCGCCAAGATCGCCGCGAAGCTCGCGATCGGCTACCGCCTCGACGAGATCCCCAACGACATCACCAGGGTCACCCCTGCAAGTTTCGAGCCGACGCTGGACTACGTGGTCGTCAAGGTGCCGCGGTTCAACTTCGAGAAGTTCCCGGCCGCCGACACCACCCTGACCACGACCATGAAGTCCGTCGGCGAGGCGATGGCGATCGGACGCAACTTCTCTTCCGCGCTGCAGAAGGCACTGCGATCCCTGGAGAAGCGCGGATCCTCGTTCCACTGGGCCGGCGATGACCGATCCGTCGAGGAACTGCTGCGGGTCGCCGCCGTGCCCACCGACGGCCGGATCGTCACGGTGCAGCAGGCGCTGGTCAAGGGGGCGAGCATCGAGCAGGTCTTCCACGCGACCAGGATCGACCCCTGGTTCATCGACCAGATCGTACTGATCAACGAGATCGCCGACGACGTGCGGCAGGCGGAGACCCTCGACGATGACCTGATCCGCCACGCCAAGGACCACGGTTTCTCGGATGCCCAGCTCGCCCAGCTGCGCGGCAGCACCGAGCAGCTCATCCGCGACCGGCGCCACGCGGCCGGCATCCGCCCGGTCTTCAAGACCGTCGACACCTGCGCGGGCGAGTTCCCGGCGCTGACGCCGTACCACTACTCCAGTTACGACCGAGAGACGGAGGTGCGCCCGAGCGAGCGCAGGAAAGTCGTGATTCTCGGCTCGGGTCCGAACCGCATCGGCCAGGGCATCGAGTTCGACTACAGCTGTGTGCACGCCTCCTTCGCGCTCTCGGCCGCTGGTTTCGAGACCATCATGATCAACTGCAACCCCGAGACGGTCTCGACCGACTACGACACCAGCGACCGCCTGTATTTCGAACCGCTGACCCTCGAGGACGTGCTCGAGGTCATCCACGCCGAGAGCCGATCCGGTGAGCTGCTGGGCGTGATCGTCCAACTCGGCGGCCAGACGGCGCTCGGCCTCGCCAAGGGCCTCGAGGCCGCCGGGGTGCCGATCCTGGGCACCAGTCCGACCGCGATCGACCGCGCCGAGGAACGCGACCAGTTCTCGGCGATCCTGGCGAGGGCCGGTCTGCTGGCCCCGCGCAACGGTTCGGCCGCCACGGTCGCCCAGGCAGTCGAGATCGCGGAGGAGATCGGCTACCCGGTACTGGTGCGGCCGTCCTTCGTGCTCGGCGGCCGGGGCATGGAGATCATCTTCGACACCGCCTCCCTTCAGGACTACTTCCGGCGCATCAGCGGCCAGGGCATCGTCGACGAGAATCACCTGCTGCTGGTGGACCGTTTCCTCGATGACGCGGTCGAGATCGATGTCGATGCCCTCTACGACGGCACCGAGCTGTACATCGGCGGCGTCATGGAGCACATCGAGGAGGCCGGCGTGCACTCGGGGGACTCCAGCTGCACGCTGCCGCCGGTGACGCTCGGCCGGACCGTCATCGACAGGGTTCGCGAGGCCACTGAGGCGATCGCGCGGGGCATCGGGGTCAGCGGACTGCTCAACGTCCAGTTCGCGATCGGCGCTGGCGTGCTCTACGTCCTCGAGGCCAACCCGCGCGCCAGCCGCACCGTGCCCTTCGTCTCCAAGGCCCTCGGCATCCCGCTGGCCAAGGCGGCCGCGCTGATCATGGTCGGGCGCAGCATCGCCGAGCTCAGGGCCGACGGGCTGCTGCCCGAGCAGGACGGTTCGGTCGTGCCGATCGACGCGCCGATCGCCGTGAAGGAGGCTGTGCTGCCGTTCAAGAGGTTCCGCACCAACGAGGGCCAGATCGTCGACAGCGTGCTGGGCCCCGAGATGCGCTCCACCGGGGAGGTGATGGGCATCGACCGGGACTTCCCGCGCGCCTTCGCGAAGAGCCAGGCCGCAGCATACGGCGGACTGCCGCTCAGCGGAACCGTCTTCGTATCAGTCGCCGACCGGGACAAGCGTGCCATCATCCTGCCGATCCTGCGCCTGCAGCAGCTGGGCTTCTCGATCGTCGCCACCGAGGGTACCGCCGAGATCCTGGCCCGGAACGGCATTCCCGCGAGTATCGTGCAGAAGCACAGCGACGCGCAGTCGGCCGGCAGTGGGGAGGCCTCGATCGTGGACCTGATCAACCGCGGCCGGATCGACGTCGTGGTCAACACCCCGAGCGGCCGCAGCGCCCGGGTCGACGGCTACGAGATCCGCGCGGCGACGGTTGCCGCCGACAAGCCGCTCTTCACCACGATCGCGCAGCTCGGCGCCGCCGTCGCGAGTCTCGATTCCATCAGGGAGGGCTTCGAGGTAACGTCCCTGCAGGAGTACGCCCTGGAAAGGAACGCCGCCCGATGACCACCGCACCGTTCGGAGCACGACTCCAAACCGTCTTCGACACCGAGGGGCACCTCTGCGTCGGCATCGATCCGCACGCCGCCATGCTCGCCGCCTGGGGGCTGCCGGACACGGCAGTCGGGCTCGAGCGACTCGCCCGTGCGGTGATCGCGGCCAGCAGCGGCCGCGCCGGCATCGTCAAGCCCCAGGTCGCCCTCTTCGAGCGGCACGGAGCGGCCGGCTACGCGGCGCTGGAGCGGGTGCTCCGCGACGCGCAGGAGGCGCAACTGCTCGTGATCGCCGACGTCAAGCGCGGCGAGATCGCCTCGAGCATGGCCGGCTACGCCGATGCCTGGCTGCGCCCCGGGTCCCCGCTCGAGGCCGATGCGATCACGCTCAACCCCTACCTCGGCTTCGGCTCGCTGTCGGCGACGATCGATGCGGCATTGCTGGCGGGCAAAGGGGTGTTCGTGCTCGCGGCGACGTCCAACCCCGAAGCGGCCGCCCTGCAGTCGGCGCTGCTGGAGTCCTCGATCACGGTTGCGGCCGACATCGCCCGGCAGGCCGGGGAGCGCAATGCGGTATCCGCTGGCGGCCTCGGCTCGGTCGGACTGGTGCTCGGGGGGACCATCCACCTGGCGGACTTCGGGATCGACCCGCACGAGCTGATCGGCACGCCGATTCTCGCCCCGGGCTTCGGACACCAGGGCGCCGCGGCGTCATCCCTGCGCGCCACCTTCGGCCCGCTGGCGGCAGGCACCATCGTCAACCAATCCCGCAGCCTGCTCTCCGCCGGTGCCGCCGGGATCGTCAGCGCGATCGAGCGCGAGCAGGACGCGATCCGCGAGGCCCTGCAATGAGCATGCCAGAGGTCGACCGCGTCGCCGCCGCGCATGCGGCGCTCGCCGCGCGACGCGCCCGGGCTGCGCTCAAACAGGACATTGTCAGCGGTGCCCGCACGGCACTCGAAGTGCTCGATGCGAGCGCTACGGTGCCACCGGGTGCGCCCGAGGCCACCCTCCGGGCCCGGGAACTGCTGGCATGCCTGCGCATGATGGGACCCAAGCGCGTCGCGGCCGTGATGAACCAGCTCGGCATCGCCGATTCCAAGCGGCTGGCGGGCCTCGGATCGCGCCAGCGTGCCGCCCTGCGCCGCTACCTGATCGACCGGGAAGTGTCAGCGGGGGCCGGTCGCCTCGTCGTGCTCGCCGGCCCCACCGCGGTGGGCAAGGGCACCGTGTCCACCTACATCAGGGAGCACTACCCCGCTGTCGCACTCTCCGTCTCGGCGACCACCCGCGCTCCGCGCCCCGGCGAGGTCGACGGGGTGAGCTACTTCTTCGTCTCGGACGACGAGTTCGACCGGATGATTCGAGACGACGAGTTCCTGGAGTACGCGACCGTGCACAATGCCTGGCGCTACGGCACTCCGCGCGCGCCCGTCGAGCAGGCCCTTGCGGCCGGACGCAGCGTGCTGCTGGAGATCGACATCCAGGGCGCCCGCGAGGTGCGGCGTCGCGAACCCTCCGCGCGACTGGTCTTCCTGCAGCCGCCGAGCTGGGAGGAACTGGTCAGACGACTGATCGGCCGGGGCACCGAGAGCACCGAGGAACAGGCCCGTCGGCTCGAGAGCGCGAAGGTCGAAATGGCCGCGCAGGGCGAGTTCGACCACTCCGTGGTGAACCGCGACGTCGCCACCGCAGCGCAGGAGGTCGTAGAGTTGATGGAGATTTCACGAAAGAGGAGCACCACGTAATGGCTGAGCAGTCCAAAGGCATCATCGACCCGCCGATCGACGATCTCCTGACCAAGGTCGATTCCAAGTACGCGCTGGTGATCTTCGCGTCCAAGCGCGCCCGCCAGATCAACGACTACTACTCCGCCCTGCACGAGGGGAACCTCTTCGAGAACGTCGGGCCGCTCGTCGACTCGACGATCGACGACAAGCCGCTGTCCATCGCGATGCGCGAGATCAACGAGGACAAGCTCACCGTCAAGCCGCTCGTCGAGTAGCGCGTGAGCGCCCTGCGCATCGTTGTCGGCATCAGCGGCGGGATCGCCGCGTACAAAGCCGTCGGCGTGGTTCGTGAGTTCGTGCTGGCGGGGCATGACGTGCAGGTCATCGCCACCGAGTCGGCGCTGCGGTTCGTGGGGCGACCAACGCTGGAGGCGATCAGCCGCAACCCCGTGCACACCGATCTCTTCGAGGGAGTGGCCGAGGTTCGCCACGTCGCCATCGGTCAGTCGGCCGACCTGATCGTGGTCGCGCCGGCGACCGCGAACACGATCGCCAAGCTTGCCGCCGGCCTCGCCGACGACCTGCTGGGCAACACCATCCTGGCCAGTCGGGCCCCACTGCTGATCGCCCCGGCGATGCACACCGAGATGTGGCAGAACCCGGCGACCCAGGCCAACATCGCGCTGTTGCGCAGTCGCGGTGTCACCGTCGTCGGACCGGATTCCGGCCAGCTGACCGGCAGCGACTCCGGCCCCGGCCGGATGTCGGAACCCGCCGTGATCACCCGCGCGGCACTGGCCATGCTCGGACCGCGCGATCTCGACGGCGTCCGGGTGCTGGTGACGGCCGGCGGCACCCGGGAACCGATCGACCCGGTGCGCTTCATCGGCAACCGCTCGAGCGGACGCCAGGGCGTCGCGCTCGCCGATGCGGCGAGCGCGCGGGGCGCCGCCGTGACACTGATCGCGGCGAACCTCGAGATCCCCACGGGCGATGCCGCAACGGTCATTCCCGTCTCGACCACTCTGGAGCTCGAGGCGATGGTGCGGGCCCACGCGCCCGAAGCCGACGTCATCATCATGGCCGCCGCAGTAGCCGACTACCGTCCCGCCTCCGTTGCCGACACGAAGCTCAAGAAGGACCAACTCGGCGACACGCTGACGATGACCCTGGTCCAGAACCCCGACATCCTCGCCGGTATCGCCGCCGGCAAGCGGATGGGCCAGCAGATCATCGGTTTCGCTGCCGAGATGGCGCCGGATCCCGCCGCGCTGCTCGCCCTCGGCCGGGACAAGATCGCCCGCAAGGGCGCCGACTATCTGGTGATCAACAGGGTCGGCTGGGACGAAGTCTTCGGCAAGACCGACAACAGCGTCGTGATGATCGACAGGGCCGGCGATATAGTGATGGAGGCCTCCGGCAGCAAGCTGTCGGTGGCCAATCGCATCCTTGACGTGACCGTTCAGCCCTGACCGAGGAGACCATGCCCGACCTCAGACTCTTCACCTCGGAATCCGTCACCGAAGGCCATCCAGACAAGATCTCGGATCAGATCTCCGACAGCATCCTCGACGCCCTGCTCACGGTGGACAGGAACAGTCGGGTCGCGGTCGAGACACTGGTCACCACGGGACTGGTGCACGTCGCCGGCGAAGTCACCAGTCTGGGCTATGTGGAGATCCCGACGATCGTCCGCGACGTCATCACCGGGATCGGCTACAACTCTTCCGAAGTCAGCTTCGACGGCGCGAACTGCGGCGTCTCGGTATCGATCGGCTCGCAGTCACCGGACATCGCCCAAGGCGTCAACAGTGCCCTGGAGCACCGCAGCGGTGACAGCGACTCGCTCAGTGCACAGGGTGCTGGTGACCAGGGCATCATGTTCGGCTTCGCCACCACCGAGACCCCGACGCTGATGCCGCTGCCGATCTGGCTGGCGCACCGTCTGGCCGAGCGGCTGGCGGAGGTGCGCAAGACGGGGGTGCTCGACTTCCTGCGCCCCGACGGCAAGACCCAGGTCACGATCGGCTATGACGGCCACACCCCCCGGACCGTGGAGACCGTGGTGCTCTCTGCCCAGCATGCGCCATCCGTCTCGTTGTCGGATCTTCAGGCCGCGCTCGCCGAGACCGTGATCCAGCCCGTGCTGGACAACGCCGGACTCGACCATTCCCGGACCCGACTGCTGATCAACCCCACCGGCAAGTTCGAGATCGGCGGCCCCAAGGGGGATGCCGGACTGACCGGGCGCAAGATCATCGTCGACACCTATGGCGGCGCCAGCCGGCACGGCGGAGGGGCCTTCAGCGGCAAGGACCCCTCGAAGGTCGACCGCTCTGCCGCGTACGCGATGCGCTGGGTCGCCAAGAACGCGGTCGCCGCGGAC
>CAVPES010000004.1:0-33761 GCA_963703545.1 uncultured Actinomycetota bacterium | reverse complement strand
CGCCGAGGTGCTGGCGATGACGAGTGTGCTCGGCATCAACCCGCAGGCCTCGACGTGGGCACGATCAGCCGGTCCGGAAGCGGCGGTCCTCGCGGTCCTCGTCGATCGCCTGCTGGAACAGCGCCAGGTTGCCCGTGCCGCCCGTGATTTCGCCGCCGCTGACAGCATCCGGGACGCGCTCGCCGCCGCAGGCGTGTCGATCGAAGACACCATTACAGGCTCACATTGGAGTATCACGACATGAAGAACAAGTCCGGAGCGCAGAAGGGTCGGCCCAGTGCCGTCCGCAAGGGCAGCAAGGGCGCGCAGGTCGGCTCCGGCGGACAGGGGCGGCAGGCTCTCGAGGGCAGGAAGCCGACCCCGAAGGCGGAGGACCGCCCCTACCATCCCGCAGGCAAGCGCAAGGCGGCACAGGATCGCTACGAGGCCGCCGGCGGCAAGCCCAGATCCGCATCCGCGCCGGCAGTCCGGCCGCCGGCGCGCAAGCCCAAGTCCGCCGAGGACTTCGAAATCGTCACGGGGCGCAATTCCGTGGTCGAGGCGCTGCGCGCGCGCATCCCCGCGACCGCGCTCTACGTCGCCACGCGGCTCGAGATGGACGACCGGGTCAGGGAGGTGCTCTCGCTCGCCACCAAGCGCGAGATCCCGATCCTCGAGGTCATGCGCCCTGAAATCGACCGGATGGCGGGCTTCGATGCCGTGCACCAGGGTCTGGCGCTGAAGGTCCCGGCCTACCAGTACGCGCACCCGATGGAACTGCTGGACACCATCGAGGCTGCCGGCAGGGTGCCGCTGCTGGTCGCACTGGACGGCATCACCGATCCGCGCAATCTTGGTGCGATCATCCGCTCGGTTGCCGCCTTCGGCGGTCAGGGCGTCATCGTGCCGCAGCGCCGATCGGTCGGCGTGAACTCCGCGGCATGGAAGACCTCGGCCGGTGCCGCCGCCCGGGTGCCGGTGGCGATGGCGAGCAACCTGACCCAGACGCTGAAGCTGCTCAAGGAGCGCGGCGTGTTCGTGCTCGGCCTGGACGGCGGCGGTGCCGTCAGCCTGCCGGGTCTTGCCCTGGCCGAGCAGCCCGTCGTGATCGTTGTCGGCAGCGAGGGCAAGGGGCTCAGCCGGCTGGTCACCGAGACCTGTGATGCGGTGGTCTCGATTCCGATCAGCGCCGACACCGAGTCACTGAACGCCGGTATCGCCGCCTCCGTGACGCTGTATGAGATCTCCCGCCTGCGCGCGGCGGCGGCGCTCCCCGGGAAGGGGCCGGAAGCGGCGGGGCGCTAGACCAGATCGCGCCAGTCGAGTTCGCCCGTGGCGTGCGGGAGTGAACGCGAGAGGGGTATGGGCAGCGTGAAGGCGCCGGTGACCGGGTCGATCATGATGTCCTCGTCGCGGCGGTGCCTCAGCACGGTGTCGATGTAGCTGGTCACCGCCTCCGCAATCGGGATGTCGCGCTCGGCGCTCTGCGCCAGGTACCAGCGATGGTCGAGCAACTGGTGGTAGATCTCGGCCGGCTCGAGCTTGCCGCGCAGTTCCCGGGGGATCGCCCGCACGACGGGTTCGAATGACGACACCAGCCACCGGTGCGCCGCCATCTCCTCGTTGAGGTCGGTCCCGCCGATTCCGGCGGTGAAGGAGTCCATGTCGTTGAGCAGGCGTCGCGCCTGGTTCTCGCCCGCGTCGAGCCCGGTCAGGCGCAGCAGCCGGCGCTGATGGTGTCCTGCGTCGACGACCTTGGGCTGGATCCGCACGGCTCGGCCTTCATCGTCGGTGTTGATGTCGAGTTCGCCGATGTCGAAGCCCAGGGCATTGAGGCGCTCGATGCGGGCATTGATCCGCCAGCGCTCCGAGGTGTCGAAGGACTCCGAACCGGTCAGCTCCTGCCAGAGGGTCCGGTACGAATTCATGATGCCCTCGCTGAGGGTGATCGGGTCGAGCGCTTCGTCGACCCGCCCGCCGGCCTCCAGATCGAGCAGCTCGCCGGCGATGTTGACCCGGGCGACCTCGAGGTCGTTCGCTCGCAGTCCATCCGAGAGCCCGGCCTCGAACAGTCTGCCCGTCTCGGCGTCGACGAGATAGGCGGCGAAGGCACCGGCGTCGCGCCGGAAGAGCGTGTTCGAGAGCGACACATCCCCCCAGTAGAAGCCGACCATGTGCAGACGCACCAGCAGCACCGCAAGCGCATCGACCAGACGGGTGGCGGTCTCCGGGCGCAGGGTCTGCGAGAACAGGGCACGATAGGGCAGCGAGAAGCGCAGGTGCCGGGTGACCAGGGCGTCCGGCAGCGGCCTGCCTTTGCGATCCTGGCGGTCGGCGACCACGGCGACGGGTTCGACGCAGGGAATCCCCAGACGCTGCAGTTGGCGCAGCATCTGGTACTCGCCGACCGCCATCTCCGGCGTGGTCTCCTTGATCGCCACGATGTTCTCGGACATGGCGGCGAAGCGCACCAGATGCCTCGAAATGCCTTTCGGCAGCACCATGATGGTGTCATCGGGCCAGTGCTCCAGCGGCAGTTGCCACGCCAGGTCGAGCAGACCGGGGTCGAGGCTCGCGGCGGTGATTCTCAGCGATCCTGGCATTCGGTCCTCCTCTCGTGACTCGGTCGTGGGCTCCGATCCCGCCGAATCCGGACTCGGGCCGGGACGGGCACTGCAGCGGTGACTACGCAGCGCTCAGAGCCGACGGCAGGCGTTCGCCGGTGACGGAGTCGAAAGCGTGCACATGCTGCGGACGCGCGGTCACGAAGATCCGCTCGCCGGGCACCGGATGCACGCGGCCGTTGACGCGGATGAGGACATCGATGCGCTTGCCCCCGACCGAGGCGTGGCCACGGAGGTTGCCGCCGCTGCCGAGCTTGTCGACGCCGTCGACCTCGACCGCCAGGCCGGTTCCGTCATCCGCGAGGATCATGTCTTCCGGACGGACGCCGATCGTCGCGGTGCGTCCGCTGGCCGCAGCGAGCCCCTCGCGGTCGACGGCGGCCACCGCGGAGCCGAACTGCAGGCCTCCGTCGACGATCTCGACGTCGAAGAGGTTCATCGTCGGCGAGCCGATGAAGCCGGCTACGAACACGTTCCGCGGTCGCTCGTAGAGGTCCTGCGGGGTGCCGAGCTGCTGGAGCAGTCCGTCCTTGAGCACGGCGATGCGGTCCCCCATCGTCAGCGCTTCGGTCTGATCGTGGGTCACGTAGACCGTGGTGACGCCGAGGCGACGCTGCAGGGCGGCGATCTGGGTGCGGGTCGAGGCGCGGAGCTTGGCGTCCAGATTGGAAAGCGGCTCATCCATCAGGAACACCTGCGGCTGCCGCACGATCGCCCGGCCCATTGCGACGCGCTGGCGCTGTCCGCCCGAGAGTGCCTTGGGCTTGCGCGCCAGGTACGGCTCAAGATCCAGCAGTCTCGCCGCCTCCAGGACTCGCTCGGCCCGCTCCTCCTTGCCGACGCCGGCGATCTTCAGCGCGAAGCCCATGTTCTCGGCAACGGACATGTGCGGGTACAGCGCATAGTTCTGGAAGACCATGGCGATGTCGCGATCCATCGCCGGCACGTCCGTGACGTCGCGGTCGGCGATCCGGATCTGCCCGCCGTCGACCTCTTCGAGGCCCGCGAGCATGCGCAGACTCGTCGACTTGCCGCAGCCGGAGGGGCCGACGAGAACCAGGAATTCTCCGTCGGCGATGTGCAGGTCGAGTTGGTCGACGGCGGGTCTGGCGGAACCCGGGTAGTGGCGGGTGGCCTTGTCGAAGGTGACGGATGCCATGATGGTTACTCCCTCACCGGCAGGTACGTGCCGGACGATCCTTGGTGAATGGGGTAGGACCACCGTCATCGCTGGTCGCGCCGTCATTATCGCACCCGGTGACGCCGAGCGCGCAATTGCCCCCGCTTGGGGCGGTGGGGGCGCTCCGGCGAACGGGTAGGCTTTCCACCGGGGTGCTTCAAGTTTTCATCTGTGTCAATCGCCATGCCGGCTGCTTCGAGCGGTCTGATCGTGGTGTCGAGTATCAAGTGAGGTTTGCGTGAGCAACACCGATTCAGGCGACAAGAACCTGAGCAAGAACCAGAGACGTGACGCGGCGCGCGAGAAGGCCCGTGAGCTGCGCGAAGCCCAGAAGAAGAAGGAGAAGCGTTCCCGGCTGCTGCTTCAGGGCGGGATCGTGCTCGGGGTGCTCGTGGTCATCTCGATCGTGGCACTGGTGATCAGCAGCTCCGTCAAACCTGCGGGCCCGGGTCCGGCGAACATGGCCAGCGACGGCATCGTGATCGGCAAGGACCTCGTCGCCGCGCGCACCGCTGCGCTGCCGGCGGATGCCGAGCCGATCCCCAGCGTCGGGCTGGGCCAGGCCGGCGTCGTCGACATCCGGGTCTACCTCGACTACCTGTGCCCGATCTGCGGCGCCTTCGAGGAGGCGAACGGCGACCAGATCCGCACCTGGGTCGAATCCGGCATCGCGACGGTGGAACTCCACCCGGTGGCGATTCTCGACAATGCCTCGCTCGGCACCAAGTACTCGACCCGTGCCGCCAACGCCGCGGCCTGTGTCGCCAATTACGCCCCGGACAACTTCTTCGACTACAACGCTCTGCTCTTCATCAACCAGCCCGACGAGCAGACGGAGGGCCTGTCCGATGATGAGCTGAAGACGCTGCTGTCGACAGCCGGTGTCGCCAGCGCGCCGGCGATCGGGACCTGCATCGACGAAATGCGCTTCTCGCCGTGGGTGAGCGCGGCGACGAAGCGCGCGGTCGCGGTCGACGCCAGCGGCAACCTGCTGATCGTGCCGGTCACCAAGCCGGCCACGACGCAGTTCGGAACTCCGACGATCCTGGTCAACGGTGTTCGCTACACCGGCGGTGTGGACGACGCGGCTGCTTTCGCCACCTTCGTGCTGCAGCAGGCCGGCACCGTCGTGCCGGGCAGCCCCACCGAGACCCCCGCGCCGTAGCCGGCCGGTAGACTGACTCTCCGATCGCAGAGCGATCCCAGTCGCCTCCTTAGCTCAGTTGGCCAGAGCACCGCTCTTGTAAAGCGGGGGTCGTCGGTTCGAATCCGACAGGAGGCTCCATGAACACCAAGAACCCGCTGACCGAGATCGCCGGCATCGCCGCCGCCGTCATCATCGGTCTGTTCATCGCCACGCAGGTGAGAATCAACGGCGAACTCGCGACCCGCATCGACGACGGCTACGTCGCCGCCGTGATCTCCTTCGGCTCGGGCCTGATCGTGATGGTGGTCGCTCTGGGCTTCTCCCGGGCAGGGCGGGCCGGCTTCGGCGCGCTCGCCGAGGCGCTGCGCGCCCGGCGCCTGCCGTGGTGGGGCGTCCTGGGCGGACTCTCGGGTGCCCTGTTCGTGCTCAGTCAGGGTCTCACGGTCGGTTCGATCGGTGTCGCGCTCTTCATGGTCGCCGTGGTCTCTGGGCAGACGCTCAGCGGTCTGCTGGTCGACCGCTTCGGCATCGGGCCCGCGGGCCGCGCCCCGATCACGCCGGCCAGGATCATCGGGGCGGCGCTCTGCCTGGTCGCTGTGGGAATCGTGGCGTGGGGTGGCATCGCCGCGGATGCGCCGCTCTGGATGCTGATCATTCCGGCCCTCGCCGGGGTGGGCGTGGCCTGGCAGCAGGCGGTCAACGGCCGGGTGCGGATCGAGTCGTACAGCGCTGTCACCGCGACGTTCCTGAACTTCGCGTTCGGCACCGCTGCCCTGCTGGTCGTGCTCGCGGTGCACGCGCTGACCGCCGAGCTGCCCGCCAGCTATCCGAGCGAGCCGTGGCTCTACCTCGGCGGTCCGATCGGGGTCGTCTTCGTGGCGGCGGGCACGATCGTGGTGCGCTTCACCGGCGTGCTCGTGCTGGGTCTGGGCACGGTCGCCGGCCAGCTGCTCGGTTCCCTGCTGATCGAGATCGTCGCCCCCGCCGACGGCCCCGGCCCGGGTGTCCCCGTGCTGGTCGGCACCGCACTGACCCTGGTCGCGGTGCTGATCGCCAGCGGGGTGCTCACAGGGTCGAGAGGAACTGCTCAGGATCAACCGGCTGCTTGACCGGGCCGCTTCGCCGATCGGGATCGATGCCGCCAACGTAGAGCCAGCCCAGCAACTGCTCGTTGTCGGCGAGGCCGTGCACGGCGCGCACCTCCGGGCTTCGGGTGTAGTCGCCGGAGCGCCACATGGTTCCCCAGCCCTCGCTTTCCAGCAGCAGGCTTAGGGTGTGCGCGACGCCCGCGGCGGCCGCCTCCTGCTCCCAGGCCTGCGCCTTCTGGTCCGCTTTCACGACGACGACGATCGCGATCAGCAGGGGAGCGCGCAATGGCTTGACTGATGGCTCGCTCTCGCCTCGGGCCCGGGAGATCGCCTCACCGAGCTTCTCGCGGGCGGCGCCCCGCACCTCGATCAGGCGCCAGGGTCGCAGTGCACCATGGTCGGCCATGCGACTGGCCGCCGCCACCAGGGGCAGCAGCTGTTCGTGGCTCGGTGCCTCTCCGGTGACGGACGGGTGCGAGGTCCGTGCGGCGACGATCTCGAGCAGCGTCAGCGGGTCATTCAGCACTGTCGAAGCTGAGCGAGATCGAATTCATGCAGTAGCGGTCGCCGGTCGGCGTCTGCGGGGCGTCATCGAAGAGGTGGCCCAGATGCGAACCGCAGTTGGCGCAGCGCACCTCGGTACGGACCATGCCGAGGCTCGTATCCGGAACCAGCGTGACCGCGTCGGAATCCTTGGGGTCGTAAAAGCTCGGCCAGCCGCAGTGCGAGTCGAATTTGGTCTCGCTGGTGAAGAGCTCTGCACCACAGGCTTTGCAGCGATAGGTGCCGACCCGCTTCTCGTCGAGCAGCTCGCCCGTCCAGGCGCGCTCGGTGGCCGCTTGGCGCAGCACCGCATACTCTTCACTGGTGAGTTGTTCGCGCCACTCGTCGTCGGTCTTGGAAACCTCGTGGGACATGCGTTTTCCTTCCATCGCGCCGGTACCCATCGTAAGCACCAGCGCTGCCTCCCGCACAACTAAGCTCGGGGCCGTGCAGGAGAGTTCCCCGACCACCAGAATTGGGCCCGAGCAGCGGGCGATCGACTCTCGGCACACTGCCGATTGGTACCAGCGGTTTCTGGCTCAGGAGACCCCCGGTCAGTCTCCGCTGTATGCCGATTGGGCTGCGGGGGTGGCCGGCGACGCGGAGGTGCTGGAGCGGATCATCGACCTGCCGCGCCCCAAACGCCAGCCGAACCTGATCTTCGCGTGCTCGCGCCTGCTCGGTGCCCCGCTCGCCCGCTACCCGCTCTACCGCGAGTGGCTGCTGGAGAACTGGGACGCGGTCGCCGCCGAGGCGCTGGTGCGTTCCACGCAGACCAACGAACCGCGCCGGCTGACCGCCATCATGCCGCTGCTGGCGAGCATCGGCCCCCGCGTCGCCCTGCTCGAGGTGGGCGCCTCCGCGGGACTCTGCCTCTATCCTGACCGCTACAGCTACGCCTACTCCGGCCGTCGGATCGACCCGAGAACCGGGCCGAGCACCGTGCTGCTGCCGGTCGAGGCTCACGGTCCGATTCCCCTTCCGGACACCCCGCCCGAGGTGCTCTGGCGGGCAGGACTCGACCTCAATCCTCTTGACGTGCACGACGACGACGACGTCAGGTGGCTGGAAACGCTGGTCTGGCCCGAACAGCACGAGCGTCTGGCGCGGATGCGGGCGGCGATCGAGATCGCCCGCTCGGAGCCGCCCCAACTGGTGCAAGGCGATGCCGTGGCCGATCTTGCGGCTCTGGCAGCACGGGCGCCGGCGGGGGTCCCGCTGGTGGTGATCAGCCCCGCGGTGCTGGTCTACCTCGCGCCGTCGCAGCGTGAGGTCTTCGCCGAGACCGTCACCGGTCTGGCCAGGTGGATCTCGCTGGACGGCGTCGGCGTGCTGCCGTCGGTGGACGCCGGGCTGCCGGTTCCGCCCGCAGCCGGGGAATTCACCGTGTCGCTCGACGGATCACCGATGGCCCGCTGCGGTCCGCACGGGCAGAGCCTCGACTGGTTCTGAGCGCAGTGCCCCGCCCGCCCCGGCCGCGGGCACACGTCACCGGCGGCGTCCACCCGGCGGCGGACGCAGTCGCGGGAAACGCGCCCGCCTCAGCCCGCCTTCACCTGGTGGAGCCTAGGATGAGCACCATCGTGGAGGGTGAGATGGCGCAGAACGCGGAACGCGGGGTGAGCCCGGAGCTGACCGAGCGGGATCTGCAGATCCTGGCATTCGAGCGGCAGTGGTGGAAACACGCCGGAGCGAAGGAGGAGGCGATCCGTCGCGAATTCGGCATCTCGAGCGCCCGGTACTATCAACTACTGGGGAATCTCATCGATTCGCCGCTCGCGCTCGCACACGACCCGATGCTGATCAAGAGGCTCGGCCGGGTGCGGGACGCGCGTACCGCCGCTCGGGCGGCGCGGAGTCTCGATCGGGACTCCTGATCAGACCGACAAAGAGATCCATGCCCAGTTTCCCTCAGGACCGGTTCGACCAGATCGATGATCAGCTGCCTCGCATCGGGGTGCACAGGGTGCCGCGGTCAGCTGCCCGCGGATGGTTCACTCTGCTCTGGGCCGGCATCGCGACTGCGCTGCTGATCATCGCGGGGCTGGTGGGTCTCTCGGTGATCCAGGGCGGGTTCAGCATTCCGGACCTGCCGGGGCTGACCGGCAGCCAGCCGCCAGGACCGACTGATCCCGGTACGGACCCTGCGACCGCTCCCGATCCCGTGTTCGATCCGGAGGTCGCCATCCGGGTACTCAATGCGACTCCGGTCGTCGACAGGGAGGTGATGGTGCGTGATGCCCTGATCGGGGCGGGCTGGCGGGTCGTCACCGTATCGGTCGCCGAAGAGACGACATTCGAGACGACGACCGTGTTCTACAGCGACGAAGCGTACTTCGCCGCAGCCCGGGGGCTCTCGGAGGCCCTGGGCGGGGTTCCGGTAGCCTTCTCCGACACCTATGTCGGCCTGCCGATCACGGTCGTGCTCGGCGCCGATTACGACGCCGGAGGGCAGTGACCCGGTCCCCGACGCTCGTTGTGTTTCGTGCGTGTTTAATCCATGTTGAGATGTGTCGACAGGACGCCCGATAGCGGGCAGGGCCCCTTGCCGTCCGGCTCGGCTCGGCTACGATTTTGCCCAGCGCGGGCATTACGCCTGTGCGGAAACACGGCACATTGGAGTTGGCATGGCGCAGGGAACCGTGAAGTGGTTCAACGCCGAGAAGGGCTACGGATTCATCACCGTCGACGGCGGCGGACAGGATGTCTTCGTGCACTACTCGGCCATCGAGGGAAACGGATACAAGTCGCTCGAAGAGGGTCAGGCGGTCGTCTTCGAGATGGGCACGGGAGCCAAGGGCCCGCAGGCCGAAGCTGTCCGCAGCGCATAGGCGGGTCAGTGGCGCTGCCCCTGAAACTCAGGGCGCGCCCGCGCGGAGGCCGCCGGATCCGATCGGCGGCGTTAGTGTTTCCCTCGTGATGGAGGGCGGACTGCTATGCGAGCACTGAGGCCGGTAGCTGCGACGGCCGGCTTCGTCATGACGGTTCTGCTGCTGGGCGGCTGCGCCGGGCTCGGTTCAGGCCCGAACCCGAGCGCCTCGGGTCCCGCGACCCCGGGCTATCTCTCGACCTGGGTCGCACCCGAAGCCCGCGAGCTCGCCCCCTTGCGCGGAACCAGTGTGCCTGCCGGTTCGGTGGGCAATCCCTCCCTGGCAGCCAAGATCGACAACCATGCCGATGCCCGTCCGCAAGTCGGCCTCGAGAAGACCGACATCGTCTTCGAGGAACTGGTCGAGGGCGGCCTCACGCGATACGTCGCCGTCTGGCAGTCCACGATCCCGGAGCTGATCGGCCCGGTCCGTTCGATCCGGCCGATGGATCCCGACATCGTCTCGGCCTTCGGCGGGATCATCGCGTACTCCGGCGGGCAGCAGCGTTTCGTCGCGCTGATGCGGGCGGCTCCCGTCTACAACGCGATCCACGGCCAGTCCGACACGGCGAACACGTTCTTCCGGACGAAGGACAAGGCGGCGCCGCACAACGTGCTCGTGAAGGCCGCGGAGGTGGTCGCCCAGCACGCGGATCTTGCCCCGCCGCGCCAGCAGTTCGCCTATTCGGCCTCGCCCGCGACATCCACGGCGGTCGCCGAGGGCACGCCCACCCAGAGGCTTGACCTGGTCTTCTCGACGGCGCGCTACCCGAGCTGGGCGTGGAGCGCCGAATCGGCGACGTGGCTGCGCAGCCAGGAGGGCCACCCCGACCTGGATGGTTCCGGCGGGCAGCTCGCAGCCAGCAATGTGATCGCCATCAGCGTCGGCATCGACAACAGCCTCGGTGTTCCGAAGACCCTGCTGATCGGCTCCGGCTCGGCGTGGGTCAGCAGCGGGGGTGCGACGATTCCGGCGACGTGGAGCAAGGCATCCCCGACCGATTCGATCCACCTCGTGGATGCGCAGGGCGCGACGATCAGGCTCGCGCCGGGCAATACCTGGATCGAGCTGATACCGACCTCGGGCCGCGTCACGGTCGTTCCCGCCGGCGGCTGAGCGCCGGGACGCGTCCGCCTTCGGGCCCGCATCCGCTCGGCTTGCACTCGGCACCCGAGAGTGCCAGAATTGGTCTGGCACTCCCTCTGTGTGAGTGCCAATCAAACGCTGAAACGTCCGGGAGGGACGAGAAACACTTATGGCAAAGATCATTGCTTTCAACGAAGAGGCCCGTCGGGGTCTCGAGCGTGGACTGAACATCCTGGCTGACGCCGTCAAGGTGACCCTTGGTCCGCGCGGTCGCAACGTCGTCCTCGAGAAGAAGTGGGGCGCCCCCACCATCACCAACGACGGCGTCTCGATCGCCAAGGAGATCGAACTCGAGGACCCGTTCGAGAAGATCGGTGCGGAGCTCGTCAAGGAGGTCGCCAAGAAGACCGACGACGTCGCGGGTGACGGTACCACCACTTCCGTCGTGCTCGCGCAGGCGCTCGTCCGCGAGGGCCTGCGCAACGTTGCCGCCGGTGCCGACCCGATCAGCCTGAAGCGCGGTATCGAGAAGGCCGTCACGGCCGTCATCGCCGCGCTCGTGGCCAGCGCCAAGGAGATCGAGACCAAGGAGGAGATCGCGGCCACTGCCTCCATCTCCGCCGGGGACACCGAGATCGGCGCCCTGATCGCCGAGGCGATCGACAAGGTCGGCAAGGAGGGCGTCGTCACCGTCGAGGAGTCGAACACCTTCGGCACCGAGCTCGAGCTGACCGAGGGAATGCGCTTCGACAAGGGCTTCCTCTCGGCGTACTTCGTGACCGACCCGGAACGCCAGGAAGCCGTCTTCGACGACCCCTACATCCTGATCGTGAACTCGAAGATCTCGAACATCAAGGATCTGCTCCCCATCGTCGACAAGGTCATCCAGTCCGGCAAGCAGTTGCTGATCATCGCGGAGGACGTCGATGGCGAGGCTCTTGCCACGCTCGTCGTCAACAAGATCCGCGGCATCTTCAAGTCCGTCGCCGTCAAGGCCCCGGGCTTCGGCGACCGTCGCAAGGCTCAGCTGCAGGACATCGCCATCCTCACCGGTGGCCAGGTCATCTCCGAGGAGGTCGGACTCAAGCTGGAGAACGCCACCCTCGACCTGCTGGGCACCGCGCGCAGGGTCATCATCACCAAGGATGAGACCACGATCATCGACGGTGCCGGAGACGAGGCCGCGATCGGCGGCCGTGTCGCCCAGATCCGCGGCGAGATCGAGAACACCGACAGCGACTACGACCGGGAGAAGCTGCAGGAGCGCCTCGCCAAGCTGGCCGGCGGTGTCGCCGTCATCAAGGCCGGTGCCGCGACCGAGGTCGAGCTCAAGGAGCGCAAGCACCGCATCGAGGATGCCGTCCGCAACGCGAAGGCCGCCGTCGAGGAGGGCATCGTCGCCGGTGGTGGCGTCGCCCTGATTCAGGCCGGCAAGACCGCCTTCGAGAGCAAGGCACTGACCGAACTGCTCGGTGACGAGGCGACCGGTGCGAACATCGTCCGCGTCGCCATCGACGCCCCGCTCAAGCAGATCGCGCTGAACGCCGGTCTCGAGCCCGGTGTCGTCGTCGACCGCGTGCGCCACCTGGCCGTCGGACACGGCCTCAACGCCGCAACCGGCGAGTACGTGGACATGCTGGCGGCCGGTATCAACGACCCGGTCAAGGTGACCCGCTCGGCACTGCTCAACGCCGCGTCGATCGCCGGTCTGTTCCTGACCACCGAGGCCGTCGTCGCGGACAAGCCGGAGCCCGCCGGCGCCATGCCCATGGGTGGAGACCCCACCGGCGGCATGGACTTCTGAGTCCAGAACCGCAACAAACCGAGTGGGCGCCAGTCGCCCACTCGGTTTTTGCTGCCGCCAAGCCCTCACGTCGCCGTTTCGGCGCTTCGCCGCCTGCGAAACGGCGACGTGAGGGCTCAGGCGAGGAACAGGCGGGCGTTCTGCGCCTCGATGTCCTGGTACTGCTGTCCGGCCATCGTCAATGCGCGGTTGATCGCGGCCAGCGACTCCGCCACCCGGCGCTGGGTGGCCGTCCAGTCCGCCGTCACGGTCTGGAACGCCACCGCCGCCTGTCCCGACCATGACCCCTGCAGGCCGGTGAGCTGGCCGTTCAGCCGGGCCACCTCCGCCTCGATAGTGCTCATGGAACCGCGGACCGCCGCGGTCGCGCTGAGCAGCGCTTCGCTGTCGACCTGGAATCGGGACATCTCGCCTCCTGTTCGTTGCCGCCACCGGCGGGCAGGCACGAGGCTACGACGTCGGGCGCCGCCGATCAGTCGGTCGACCCGGCCGCCGGGATCGCCCCGGCGTCGGTCGTGTCGGGGAGGAGGGGAAGGCGCAGCTGAAGGGTCGCGCCGCCGCCCGGCGTCTGAACCGCGGTGACCGATCCGCCATGCGCCTGCGCGATGGCCGAGACTATCGCCAGCCCCAGCCCGGAACCGCCGGTCTCCCGGGTGCGGGAACTGTCGGCCCGCCAGAATCTCTGGAAGATCTTCTCGCGGATCTGCTCGGGAATGCCCTCGCCGTGGTCGATGACCTCGATCACGGCCAGACCCGCGGGTTCGTCGACGGTAGCCCTCAGCTCGATCGGGGAACCCTCGGGGGTGAACCGCAGCGCGTTGCCGATCAGGTTCGTCAGGACCTGGCGGATCTTGTTCTCCTCCGCGAGGACCATGATCGGCCGATTGTCCATGGGAGTGCGCAGCGCCTCCACCTCGCCGGTCGAGAGGGTGGCGTTGGGTTTCTTGACCACGCGCATGGCGCGAAATCGGGACAGCCTCGCGCCGGCGAAGTTGATGGGTCCGGTCGGCGTCGAGTGCGCGGGTGGTCGGGTGGCCGCCGGTGCGTCCGGGGACGCGATCCGGATCGGCTCGGCGACGGTGACAATCCGGTCCGGAGCCTGCGCGCGCGTGTCCAGAGCGGCATCGCGCAGCAGGGGCTGGATGTCCAGGGGCGCCAGATCCAGGGGGCGGGCCTCGTCCAGTCGGGCAAGCTGCAGCAGATCCTCGACGAGGACCCCCATCCGGATGGCCTCCTTCTCGATCCGCTCCATGGCCTGAGCCACGTCCTCGGGCTTGTCCAGGGCGCCCATGCGGTACAGCTCTGCATAGCCGCGCACGGTCACCAGCGGGGTGCGCAGCTCGTGGCTGGCGTCGCCGACGAAGCGCCGCATCTGGTCGATCGTGCGGGCACGGTCGGTGAAAGCGCGGTCGATCCTGCCCAGCATGGTGTTCAGGGCCTGGTTCAGCCTGCCGACCTCGGTGTTCGGGTTGGTGGACCCGGCCAGACGCTGACTGAAGTCGCCATCGGCGATGGCCGCCGCGGTCCGCTCCACCTCGCGCAGCGGGGTGAACGTCCGCGTGACCAGGAATCTGGTCAGCACCGCGGCGCCGAGCACGACGATCGTGCCGAAGCCGAAGAAGATGCTGGCATAGCGGGTCATCAGGTTCTCGGTCTCGGCCATCGGCAGTGCGACCATCAGGGTGCCCATGCTGCCGTCCGCGAACTGCTGGGGGACGACCGTGGCGTGCCAGGCGTTGGGGCCGCCGGTGGCGTTGATCACGAGGATCCGGCCGCCCATTTCCATGGTCTCGCTGAACGGGAACGAGGCCGGAATGTGTTCGGGTCCCGTCCGTTTGTTGATCGTGACCAGGTGGCCGTTGCCGTCATAAAGCGCCCAGAAGAACTTGCTGTGCGACTCGCCGAGGCTCTCGCCGCCCTGACCACTCGTTCCCGATCCCAGCTCGGCGCCGGGATCATTCGCCGCCAGCAGGAGCTGGGAATCCACCTGTTCGACCAGGTAGCTGCGCAGCAGCCAGCTGGTACCCATACCCGAGACCAGCAGTCCGAGCGTGAGCAGCACCACGGTCACGCCGGTCACCATGGTGCGCAGCGAGATCCCGTCCCACCACTCGTCGAATTTCTGCGGCACGAGCTCTGGCTAGTTCGGGCAACCGGGCGAACGCGGCGTGATCACTTGGCGGCCTTGAGCATGTAGCCGAAACCGCGCTTGGTCTGGATGACCGGCTCGTCCCCGTAGGGGTCGAGCTTGCGGCGCAGGTAGGAGATGTAGCTCTCGACGATGCCGGCGTCCCCGTTGAAGTCGTACTCCCAGACGTGGTCGAGGATCTGCGCTTTGGAGAGCACCCGATTGGGGTTGAGCATCAGGTAGCGCAGCAGCTTGAACTCGGTGGGCGACAGGTCGATCAGGGCGTCGCCGTAGGTCACCTCGTGGGTGTCCTGGTCCATGCTCAGATCCCCGGCGCGGATCACCGCCTCCTCATCCGGAGCCATGGTGCGCCTGAGGATGGCCTTGATCCGGGCCACGATCTCGTCCAGGCTGAAGGGCTTGGTGACGTAGTCGTCGCCGCCGACCGTCAGCCCGGTGATCTTGTCCTCGGTGTCGTCCTTGGCGGTCAGGAACAGGATGGGGGCCGTGTAGCCGGCGGCCCGAAGCCGCTTGGTGACGCTGAAGCCGTTCATGTCCGGCAGCATCACGTCGAGCACGATCAGATCGGGCTCCTCCTCCAGTACGGCGGAGATCGCTGCGGCGCCGTTGCCGACCGCCCGCACCGCGAAACCGGCGAAGCGGAGGCTCGTGGTCAGCAGGTCGCGGATGTTCGGTTCATCGTCGACGATCAGGATTCGAGGTCCGGTCATGACCTCATTATCCTGCACGTTCGCTGAATGTGCGCTGAATTCTTCGTGCGGCCGGGAACGCCTCAGGCGGCGAGGGCGTGGGCGTCGAGGATGGTGTAGCTGTAGCCCTGTTCGGCGAGGAAGCGCTGGCGGTTCTGGGCGAAGTCCTGATCGACGGTGTCCCGGGCGACCAGAGTGTAGAAGCTCGCGGGCAGCCCGCTCTCCTTGGGGCGCAGCAGACGACCGAGGCGCTGTGCTTCCTCCTGCCGCGAGCCGAACGACCCGGAGACCTGGATCGCGACGGAGGCTTCCGGCAGGTCGATGGAGAAGTTCGCGACCTTCGACACCACCAGAACCCGGGTGGTGCCGTCCCGGAACTCCTGGAACAGGCGCTCGCGTTCCTCGATGGGGGTCGCACCGGTGATCGTCGGGGCACCAAGGGCCTCGGCGAGCTCGGCGATCTGGTCGAGGTACTGCCCGATCACGAGAATCCGCTCGCCGCGGTGCTTGGCGACCAGGTCGCGCACCACCTCGAGCTTCGCGGGGCTGGTCGCCGCCATCCGGTAGCGGGTCTCATCGGCTGCCGCCGCGTACTCCATCCGCTGGTATTGCGGCAGGTCGACCCTGACCTCGAAGCAGGCGGCGGGCGAGATGAATCCCTGGGCCTCGATCTCCTTCCACGGCGCGTCGAAGCGCTTGGGGCCGATCAGGCTGAACACGTCGCCCTCGCGACCGTCCTCGCGCACCAGCGTCGCGGTCAGTCCCAGCCGGCGTCGCGCCTGCAGTTCGGCGGTGAGCTTGAAGACGGGGGCGGGCAGCAGGTGCACCTCGTCGTAGATGATCAAGCCCCAGTCCATCGCATCCAGCAGCGAGAGGTGCGCATAGGCGCCGGCGCGCTTGGCGGTCAGGATCTGGTAGGTCGCGATGGTGACGGGGCGGACCTGCTTGACGCTGCCGGAGTATTCGCCGATCTCGTTCTCGGTCAGCGTGGTGCGCTTGAGCAGTTCGCTGCGCCACTGCCGGGCGGAAACGGTATTGGTGACCAGGATCAGCGTCGTCGTCTTGGCGGTCGCCATCGCGCCGGCGCCGACCAGGGTCTTGCCCGCGCCGCAGGGCAGCACCACGACTCCCGATCCGCCGACGAAGAAGTTCTCGATCGCCTTGTTCTGGTAACCCCGAAGATGCCAGCTGTCCTCGACCAGTGCCATCTGGTGCGGTGTGCCCGGCGTGTAGCCGGCCAGATCGTCGGCGGGCCAGCCGAGTTTGACCAGTTCCTGCTTGAGCGCACCGCGCGCCCAGGGCTGGATCGCATAACTGCTCTCGCTGAGCCTCTCGAGCAGCAGCGGCGCGATCCGCTTCGCTCTGCTGATCTCGGCGAGCACGGCCGGATCGCTCGAGTCGAGTACGAGGGTGCCCTCCGGGTTCCGCTCGATGACCAGACGACCGTAACGGCCGACGGTCTCCGTCAGGTCGACGATGACGCTCTGCGGTATGCCGAACTTGGAATACTTCTCGAGCGTCGCGATCATGTCCTCGGCGCTGTGGCCCGCGGCCCGAGCGTTCCACAGCCCCAGCCGGGTGATCCGGTAGGTGTGGATGTGCTCGGGCGCCCGCTCCAGTTCGGCGAAGATCGCCAGATCGTGGCGGGCGTCCTCGGCAAGGGGGTTGGCAACCTCGAGCAGCACGGTGCGGTCGCTCTGCACGATCAGGGGGCCGGTCGGAGAGGGCATCCGTCAATTCTATTCCGTGATGCCGGAATCGGCTCGCGCGGGTCGGGATTCGATCCGAGTCGTCGGCGTCGACGAGCCGTCGGCGAACGAGCCGTCGACGGCCGGATCACCAGCCCTCGGGGTGCCGGTCCGCCCAGTGCAGGCGATCCTCGAGCTGTGCGGCGATTCTCAGCAGTGCGGCTTCGCCTCCCGGTCGGCCGATCAGCTGGGCGGCGACGGGAACGCCGTGCTCGGTCAGGGCGATCGGCACCGAGATCGCGGGCAGTCCGCTCACGTTGACGTAGGAGGTGAAGGGCGCGTACTGGCACTGCTGCTCGAAATTGCGGGCCATGTCGTTCTCGTCGTGCCAGCCGATCGGCCGGGGCGTCATCGCCAGCACCGGGGTCAGCACCGCGTCGAAGGGGGCGTAAGCCTCGATGGTCGCCTTCTCGAAGCGGCTGAGCGCGGCGACCGCTCGCAGCAGTGCCCGGGCTTCCAGCCCGATCGCCTCGGTCCGGAGCCACCGGGTGAACGGCTCCAGCAGGTGTTCGCGCTCCGGCGGCACCGACGTCGCCGAGGCCGTCGCCCGCCACAGGGTCATGAATGCCTCCGGGTAGGACGGATCGGGCGGCAGATCGACCTGATCGAGGTCGTGCCCCAGTGCCGCCAGTTCCTGCTGGGCGAGGGTGAAGGCCGCTTCGACCTCCGGGTCGAGGTCGATCTGGTACGCGCTCGTCCAGGGGGTGTCGGTGTTGAAGCCGATCCGGAAGCGTCCCTCTGGCCGCTCCGCCGCGCTGATCAGATCCGCTGAGCGCCCCGGCGAGCGCAGCGTGTACGGGAACGGCTGCTCCGACTCGACAAGGGCGCTCAGCAGCAGGGCGGCATCGCGCACCGAGCGGCTCAGGGTCCCGGCTACCGACAGACCGCCGACGGTGTTGACGGCGCTCATCGACGGCACCAGTCCCCGGGACGGCTTCACGCCGACCAGTCCGGTGCCCGCCGCGGGAATCCGGGTCGAGCCGCCGCCGTCGGAGCCGGGCGCGAACGGCAGCAGACCTGCCGCGACCGCGACCGCCGCACCGCCGCTCGACCCGCCGGGGCCGGTCGAGGTGTTCCAGGGATTGAGCGTCGCACCGTGCAGGGTGGACTCGGTGTAGCCGACCATCCCGAACTCGGGCGTGGCGGTCTTGCCGAGGCTGACCGCGCCGGCGCGGTCCAGGGCGAGCACTATCGGGTCGGAGGTGGTCGGCACGAAGTCCTCGAAGGCCCGCGAGCCGTAGCGGGTCGGCACACCCGCCCTGCTGCTCAGGTCCTTGTCGGCCAGAGGCAGGCCCCACAGCGCCGAGTCGTCATCACCCGCGGCCTGCAGCGCGCGAGCCCGCGCCAGGGCGCCGGCCGCCGTGACCTCGACGAGCGCCCCCAGACCGGCATTGCGCTCCGCGATCCGGGCGAGGTAGTGCTCGGCGAGTTCCACGGGGGAGATGTCGCCCGCGGCGAGGGCAACGCGCTGCTGCCACGCGAACAGCTCGTGCAGCTCAGTCACGGGCCACCGCCGTGACGCGGGCGATGCTGGACAGCGGCACGGTGCGCTCGATATCGACCCGTCGATCCCGTCCGCGCAGTCGCCCGCCGGCGATACTGGCGGGCTCCAGCAGGTAGTCGACGCTGCTGCCGTCGGGCATGGTGACCGTGACCATCAGGGAGCTCTTCGTGCGGATCGCCGAATCGATGGTGCGGGCCAGCCATGCCGCCTCGGCGGGTTCGTCATTCGCGCTCCGGTGCAGCTGCGCCGCGAGTTCCGCCAGCTCATCGCGAGCAGGGCCGGCGGCGACTCTCGCCGTGCGGGAACGCCGAATGCCGACGGCAGCGCCCGCGTGATCGACCGCGACCACCGGATAGCGGGCGTCGCTCAGAGCCCAGAAGACCACATCGCGATCGTACCGGCTGACCAGGCGGTTCTCGGCGGCCCAGCGCAGGGCGATCGGCGCCAGTGCACGGTCGACCAGCAGCGTCGCCAGCAACTGCGGGTCGGCCGAGACGACGATGCTGCGGCTGGCGGGGTCCGCGCCCAGCGACTGCTCCGCCGGTCCGACGCTCAGGCGCCCGTGGCGCGCCGACACGTCATCGAGCAGGTAGTCCAGCGGCTGCGGGATGCCGGTGAGCGATATCCCGGAGAGGAATTCGCGGATCGAGGTGGCGGTCGCCCCCGCGGCCAGCGCCCGGCCGATCCCCGCCTCGGTGATCCGGTAGGTCGCCGCGATGTCCTGGCTCTCGGTGTCGGCGAACAGCCTCAGCTCGGCGTCGAGGTCCGGTCGCAGCGGCCCCGGTGCGATCACCGTCAGGTCATGCTGCAGATAGACGGTCGAGACCTCCTCCGGGAAGTGCGCTGCCATCTGCAGGGCGGCAGCATCCGAGTCCCCGCTCAGCAGGCGGGCCGCCGCTGAGCCCGGAACTCCGTCGGCCGTGATTCCCAGCAGCTCGGCATCGCGCGAGAACAGGGTGATCCGCCCCCGCAGCCATTCGCCGCCGGCCGGATGCATCCACTCGGACCACTTGACCAGGGACTCGCCCCATGCCACCGCCGCGCGGTCGGCGAGCAGCGTGCTCAGCGGGACCGGAATGCGGGACTGCCAACTCGAAGCCAGCATCCGCCATCGCTCGGCGGCGCTGCGCAGCAGGAACTCGCCGCCGGCGTCGGCGGGCAGCCAGTGTCCGGAATCCAATCTGGTCAGGCCCGTGCGCTCGGCGACCGAGAGCGCACCGGGCAGTTCGGCGATGTCGATCCGCGCCGCGCCGGCCAGCCGCCGGGCGTCGGGCAGGCCGACACCGCCCTTGCTCAGCTGCCTGGCCGGCTCATTGCCCAGTTCGCGGACCAGCTCGGCCACAATCGCCTGGCCGCGATATGCCCGCTCCGCAGCCGTTCGGTCTATCCGCTCGAGGTCCGTGTCGCTGACCGGGTGGATCGACGTCGGCGCCGGCTGCGTGGCCAGCTGGTCGATGCTGGGGAGATCGAGCTCGGGCCAGTGCGCGAAGACGTCGGCCACTTCCCGCCAACTTCTGATGCCGGTCGGTTCCGCGGTGGCCAGTTGGAGGGCCGCCAGCTCGCTGATCAGGGCATCGATCCGGGCGGGGTCGGGGGCATTCGGCAGCCGGGACAGCGCGTCGCCGAGTTCAGCGCGTGTCAGCGCTGGGCCGGCGCCCGTGCGCACCGCGAGCTGGCTGAGCAGTGTCAGCGTGACGCGATCGAGTCGGGTCAGGGCGCTGGCGATGGAGCCGGGGCTGAGCAACTCCTCGGCAAGGTCGAAGACGTCGTGGACCTTGACCGGCGGCACCTCACGGGCTCGCAGCAAGGCCAGCAGCTCCGGTTCGGACAGCGCTCGCAGCCGCTCGGCGACGACCAGCGCTGTGCTCACGGGATATCCCCGAGCCCGACTAGGCCCGGCCCTGGCGGCGACGCTGCACCGCAGCCATGACGATCACGGCGATCAGCAGCAGGAAGGCCACCAGCAGTCCGAAGAACGGGACCGCCTGCACGAAGCGCCAGACCGGGTGGTCGAATCCCTTGGCATCCACGCCCATTGCCATGGCGATCAGGATCGCCGCAAAACATGCCAAAGCGAGGCCGACAATCGACGCCACCATCGTGGCGAGCACTCGTTGGGTACGATTGATGGATTGAGGCGCTTTGTCGGTCATCGTTCTAGGATACGCAGGCGCACTCACTAACCGTGAAAGAGGAATCCATGCCCACCGGCAAAGTCAAGTTCTACGACGACGAGAAAGGCTTCGGCTTCATCACCTCTGATGATGGCCAGCAGGTGTTCCTGCACGCCTCGGCGTTGCCGGCCGGTGTCAGCGTCAAGCCGGGTACCAAGCTGGAGTTCGGCATCGCCGATGGCAAGAAGGGCGCTCAGGCCCTGTCCGTCCGGGTGCTCGAAGAGCCGCCCAGTCTGGTCAAGATGAACCGCAAGCCCGCCGAGGACATGTCGATCATCGTCGAGGATCTGGTCAAGCTGCTCGACAGCTACGGTTCCGCACTCAAGCGCGGCCGTTACCCCGACAACGCCCACTCGTCCAAGATCGCAGCCCTGTTGCGCAAGGTTGCTGACGAGCTGGATGCCTGAGTTCGAGATCGACCCCGTGCTGCAGGGTGCCGAAGCGTTCGCGCGGGCCGCACTGCTGGAGATCACCGACTCGGTCGCGATCGGTGCGCTGCTGACGACGAAGCCGGAAGCGGACGGCGTGCTCACCTTCCTCTTCGAGTCCACCCTGCCCGGCTACGTGGGTTGGGTCTGGGCGGCGACCATCGCCCACGTCCCCGGCAGCGAGCTGACCGTGGTCGAGGCCGACCTGATCGCCGGCGAGAACTCATTGCTGGCACCACCGTGGGTGCCGTGGGTCGAGCGTCTCGCCGAATATCAGTCCAGCCAGCTCCCGAACGAGGACGGGGTGCCGGCCGACGGCGATGACGGGCTCGGGGACGCGGTCGCGGGCGATGAAGAACTCGACGACGAAGACGACGAAGACGACGACGACGAAGACGACGAAGACGACGAAGACGAAGACGACGACGGCGATGAGTTCATCCCCTCAGGGCTGGACCACCAGCTCGAAGAGATCGTGGACAGTTTCCTCGACGACGATGACGACTCGCCGGACGACGATGACGACTCGCCGGATGACGGCGACGCGGACTACGACGGCGACGATCCGGACGACTCATCCGCGCGCGGATGACGAATCAGTGGCGACGGATCAGCAGGTAGACCAGGCCGATCACGCCGAGGGCGACCCCGTAGACGGCGATGCCCGCCACGGAGTCGGCTCCGAGTTGCTCGCCGAGGACGAGCCCCACTACCAGCGCGATCACCCAGAGCAGCAGTCCGATCAGGACCACGCGTCGGTCATCGGTCGGCACCGGTTTCGGGTCCGGTTTCCGCTCGTTGTCGGGCAGCCACAGTCTCATGGTGGCTACCCGCCCAGCGCTTCGAGGACGAAGTCGATGCTCGACGTCAGTGCTCGCACGTCGTCGGGTTCGATCGCGGTGAACGTCGCCACCCGAAGCTGGTTCCGGCCCAGCTTGCGGTACGGCTCGGTGTCGACGATGCCGTTGGCGCGCAGCGTCTTGGCGAGCTCGGCGGCATCGACGCTCTCGTCGAAGTCGATCGTCACGACGACCTGCGAGCGGTGCTCGGGGACCGCGACGAAGGGGGTCGCCACCTCGGTGGCCGCGGCCCAGTCGTAGAGGATCCCCGAGGATTCGCGGGTGCGCGCATCGGCCCAGGCCAGGCCTCCGTTTCCGTTGATCCAGTCGATCTGGTTCTCCAGCAGCAGCAGGGTGGTCAGCGCCGGGGTGTTCAGCGTCTGGTTCAGCCGGGAGTTGTCGATGGCATTCTTCAGGCTGAGGAACTCGGGGATCCAGCGCCCGCCGGCCGCGATCCGCTCGACCCGCTCGATCGCCGCCGGCGAGAACAGGGCGAGCCAGAGGCCGCCGTCGCCGGCGAAGTTCTTCTGCGGCGCGAAGTAGTAGACGTCGGTCTCGGCGGCGTCGAACGCGATCCCGCCGGCTGCGCTGGTCGCGTCGATGACCGTCAGCGCGCCGTCGTCGCCGGCGACCCGGCGGACGGGCGCGCTCACCCCCGTCGAGGTCTCGTTGTGCGGCCAGGCGTAGACGTCGATGCCGGTCTCGACCTCCACCTCGGAGCGGGAACCGCCGGGGGCGGTGATCACCCGCGGTGCCGAAAGGAACGGCGCGGCTGCGGCCCCCGCGAACTTCTGGCCGAACTCGCCGAAAACCAGGTTCTCGCAGCGCTGCTCGATCAGGCTGAAGGCGGCGGAGTCCCAGAACGCGGTCGAACCGCCGTTGCCGAGCACGACCTCGTACCCCTCGGGCAGCGCGAACAGCTCGGACAATCCGTGCCGCACCCGGCCGACCAGATCCTTGACGGGAGCCTGGCGGTGCGAGGTGCCCAGCAGGGTCGGGCCGACCGCAGCCAGATGCGCCAACTGCTCCGGGCGGACCTTGGACGGGCCGCAGCCGAAGCGTCCGTCGGCGGGCAGCAGGCTGGCGGGGATGGTGATGGCGGGCATGGCTTCGATTCTATTGGCCCGGCCAGGGTCGGCGCGCGTCCTGCCGCCGGGTGACCGGCGCTAGGCTGGACGCACTGGTGCGGTTGGGAGGGTGTCGATGACGGATCTCGTGGACACGACCGAGATGTACCTTCGGACGATTCTCGACCTCGAGGAAGAGGACATCGTCCCCCTGCGCGCCCGGATCTCGGAGCGGCTCGGGCACTCCGGCCCGACGGTCTCCCAGACGATCGCCCGGATGGAGCGCGACGGTCTGGTCGTCGTCTCGGGGGACCGCCATCTGGAGTTCACCGATGCCGGCCGGCTGAAGGCCACCCGGGTGATGCGCAAGCACCGGCTCGCCGAGCGGCTGCTCAGCGATGTCATCGGGCTGGACTGGGAACTGGTCCACGACGAGGCCTGCCGCTGGGAGCACGTGATGAGCGAGCAGGTCGAGCGTCGCATCATCGAGTTGCTCGGCCATCCCACGGAATCCCCCTACGGCACGCCGATCCCGGGACTCGACGAACTCGGCGAGCAGCGGTCGGAGAGATTCCTGGTGGACGGCATCCGGAACCTGGTCGACGCGGTCGCCGGCGGCGACCGGGCGGTCCCGATGACGATCCGCCGTCTCGGCGAACCCGTGCAGTTCGACGTCGAGCTGCTCGCCCAGCTCAAGAACGCGGGAGTGCGCCCGGGCGCGGTCGCCCACGGTTCGGCTGCCGGCTCCTACGTGCTGATCCAGGTCGACGGCTACGAGGACGGCCTGGAACTGCCCAACGAGGTCGCCAGCCACATCTTCGTCTCGCTCTGAACGAGCCGCCACGGCACCCGGCCGGGCGGGTCGCCCGGGCACACCTGGCACCGGCGTGCCTGGAACCGGAGTGGCAGCGTTTGTGGGATACCCTGAATACCTGACCTTGCGAGAGAGGGCGGAGTGCCGATGGGCGTCAGCCGAGTCATCCAAACCGTGGATGCACGCGTGCTGTTCGACCAACGGCGCGGCAGTGAGTTCTGCCAGTTGATACCGGTGTCGGCCGAGGCGTTGTCGTGATGACAGCGCCTTTTTTTGTTGCCGGCACACCCTCTCCTGCAGTGTCGGATGGGGAATCGACCGCCTGGAAGCCGTCCAGGCTCGCTCGAAAGGGAGAGTATGCGCACGCTAGTGCTGAATGCCGGATATGAACCGCTCGCCATCGTGAGCTTCAAGCGGGCCCTGGTGCTCGTGATGAGCCAGAAGGCCGTCGTGGTCGCCTCCGATGAGGAGAACCCGGTGGTGGGAACCTCGGGGACTTACGAGCGCCCCTCCGTGGTGGTGTTGACCCGCTATGTGCGGATCCCGCAGTCGCGACTGATCCCGGTGTCCCGCCGGGGCGTGCTGCGCCGTGACAGTCATCGCTGCGGGTACTGCGGGCAGGCCGCGAGCACGATCGACCACGTGCAGCCGCGCTCGCGGGGCGGTGAGGACAGCTGGGAGAACCTGATCGCCTGCTGCCTGCGCTGCAACAACGCCAAGGGCGATCGCACGCCGGCCGAGATGGGCTGGACGCTGCGCGAGCAGCCGCGCCGACCGCACGGCAGCGCCTGGGTCGTCCGCGGCATCGAGCGAGCCCAGCCGCAGTGGGAGGAATTCCTCGAGCCGGCGGCCTAGACCGCGTTCCCGGCCAGACCGCAGTCACGGCCCGACCGGGAACGAAGCCTGCTCGATCGGCTCCGCTCAGTACCAGCCGGTGGCGGACAGGTGCTGCCAGGCCACGCAGGGGGTGCCGTAGCGGCCGGCGACGTAGCCGAGGCCCCAGCTGATCTGGGTGGCCGGGTTGGTTCGCCAGTCGGCGCCGGCGGTGGCCATCTTGGTTCCGGGCAGCGCCTGCGGGATGCCGGTCGCGCCGCTGGTCGCGTTGTAGGCGGCGACCCGCCAGCCGGATTCCCGGTTCCACAAGCTGACCAGGCAGGCGAACTGGTCGTCGCCCCAGCCGTAGCGCTGGGCCATCATGGTGCGGGCGATCGCCTGGGCTGCGCCGACGGAGGTGTCGCCGGAGTAGACGGGGGCGGCGGCGAGGACCGCTTGCGCGATTCTCGCTCGTTCAGCGGCGGCGGCCGCGGCGGCCGCGGCGGCGGCCTCCTGGATCGCGGCGGCCTCGGCTTCCGCGGCCCGCGCTGCGGCGGCTTCGCGGATGGCGATCACGACGGGGGTGTCGGTGATCAGCGACGCCGTGCTGTCGACCTGCCCGGCCGGCAGGGCTGCGCGATGCGCCATCGCCGTCAACGAGGTGCCGGCGGTCTGCGGCAGCAGGTAGTCGCCGGAGCGTGCCGTCGGGGGCAGTGCCATCGCGGTGCTGCTCGGGCCGGGAGCCGTGACGGAGTCGCCCGGGGCGCCGTAGGCGGGAGCCGTCGATGCGGCGAAGAGCGCCGATGTTACGACGGCGGTGACGAGGGTTGTCACCAGAAGTGCCTTGCTGCTGTCCCGATGGATGCGGGTGAATCGGCGTGCCGTCCTGGTCGGATGGTGATCAGTGCCGCTGCTGTCGGGGGTGTTATCGAGGGGTGTTGCCAGTGGTGCTGGTGGATCTCGTAGTGCGGTGGAGCATTGGGTTCCGATGTTCGTGCTTCCCTGCTTGCCGGACCGCGCAAGGCGGCTGGGCGGCACCGGGACGACGCGAGTCCGGTGCGCAGGCTGGTCTGCCGCGCGAGGCGAGGCGGGGCACTCAGGGAGTGCCCGTGGACGTCAGCTCAGACGTCGACGTCCGTTCTATCGGCCGACCTGGCGCAGTCCCGCGTCACGGTTCGGATGAACCTGGTACGGTCGCCCATCCGGGGATGGTCGCCCGCGTGCCAGCCTCGGCTCGAAGAGCAGCGACCAGTGCACCACAGAAGTCTGGGAGTCCCGCGCATGTAGTTGTGGTATTGGGCCGCCGTTCGTGCGGCCCGCGGGGGTCCGAGTTCGCCCGATGTTTCCGTTGACGCGGGTCATGCTCCGCACGCTGGTCGAGGCCGTCTGACAGGATCGCAGGATGGCAGCGGCGATCGAGGTGAGCGCACTCACCAAACGCTACGAGGGCGTGCTCGCCGTCGACGACATCTCGTTCGAGGTCGCGGTCGGCAGCGTGTTCGCCTTCCTCGGCACCAACGGCGCCGGCAAGTCGACCACGATCGGCTGCGTCACCACCGTGCTGCCCTTCGAGGCGGGCGAGATCGCCGTCGACGGGCACGACGTGCGGCGCGACGCCGAACCCGTCCGCCGCCAGATCGGCGTCGTCTTCCAGGACTCCGTGCTGGATGCCGGGCTCACCGCTCGCGAGAACCTCGCCACCCGCGCGCGCTTCTACACCGATGACCGCGGGCGCATCGGCGAGCGCATCGCGGAACTCTCCGGGCTCATCGGTCTCGACCACCTCCTCGACCGTCGCTACGGCAAGCTCTCCGGCGGGCAGCGCCGCCGGGTCGACATCGCCCGGGCGCTGCTGCACTCCCCGTCGATCCTGTTCCTGGACGAGCCGACCGCGGGTCTCGACCCGGCGAGCCGCGCGATCGTCTGGTCCACCATCCACGACCTGCGCGACCGGCACGGGCTCACCGTGTTCCTCACGACCCACTACATGGAGGAGACCGAGGAGGCCGACCTCGTGAGCATCATCGACGAGGGCCGGATCATCGCGCAGGGCACGCCCGCCGAGTTGCGCGCGAAGCACAGCCACAGCATCCTGACCGTCACCTCGAGGGACCGCGAGGGGCTCGGGAGGCTCGCCGCGGCATCCGGACTCGCCATCGCCGACCGCGGCGACACCGTGGAACTCCGGGTGCCCGACGCGCAGGTCGCCCGCCGACTGCTCGCCGACCACGGTGACGACGTGCTCGACTTCGAGTTCCGGCACGGCCGGATGGACGACGTCTTCCTGGCCCTCACCGGCCGCGAGCACGTCGAGGAGGAGAGCTGATGGGCATCGTGCTCGACATCATGGGGCGAAACCTGCGCCTGTTCTTCCGCGACCGCCTGAGCGTCTTCTTCTCGCTGCTCGGCGCGCTCATCGTGTTCCTGCTCTACACCCTGTTCCTGTCGAACCTGCAGACCACCTCGATCGCGGAGCCTTCCCGCAGGCCGACGAGGCGGACGTGCGCGGCTTCGTCGACTCCTGGATGTTCGCGGGCATCGTCGCGATGACCTCGATCACGACCTCGCTCGGCGCCCTCGCGGTGTTCGTGGAGGATGCCGCATCCGGCCGGTTCCGCGACTTCCTCGTCTCCCCCATCCGCCGCTGGCAACTGGTGCTGGGCTACCTGCTGTCGACCGTCGTCGTCGCCCTCGTCATGACGCTCATCGTGTTCGGGGTGAGCCTCGCGTACCTGTTCCTCCTCGACGGGGTCGCGCTCGGCGTACCCGAGATCCTCCGGACCCTGCTGCTGGATCGTGCTCTCGTGCGTGGCCTTCGCGGCGCTCTGGGCGTTCGTCGCCTCGTTCATCCGCACGACGGGCGCGTTCTCGGGGCTCGCGACGATCGTCGGCACCGTCGTCGGTTTCCTCGCCGGCGCCTTCATCGCCGTCGGCCTGTTCCCGGATGCCGTGCGCAACGCCATCAACGCCCTCCCGTTCGCGCAGTCCGCCATGCTCATGCGCCGCGAGTTCACCGCCGAGACCCTCGCGACCCTCGTCGGCGATCGGCCCGAGGCGATAGCGGGGCTCAGCGCCTTCTACGGAATCACGCTGTTCGTGGGCGACTGGGAGGTGACGGTGCCGACCGTGATCGTCGTGCTCGCCGCATGCGCGGTCGTGTTCGCGGCGCTCGCGGCGTTGCGGATCCGGGCGCGGATCGCGTAGGGGTTCAACCCCCGGTCAGACGACCGGGGCCATGGTGAGTCCCGGCAGGATCGCCTGCTTCAGCCCGGTCCGACTCGGCTAAACTTGTGCGGTCAGCCTCTGTAGCTCAATGGAAGAGCAGTTCCGTCCTAAGGAAAGGGTTGGGGGTTCGAGTCCCTCCAGGGGCACCATAGACGGCTTACTCGAACCATCACCCCCATCCATGGCGGTGAGCAGGTCGTCTACGGTTTGCCAGCTTGTCTGGTTGTTTCGCGCCGCTCGAGCGATCTTCGGGTCATGCTCGCGAATTGCTGCGTGGTAGCCGATCAGCGCTTTGGTCGGGGTGCCGCCCTGGGCGATGTTCTGGTCCATGCCCTTGATGACTTGGGCGGCGAGGTTGCGGGAGCAGAACTCAGCGATCGTCGACATCATGCCGTGCAGCAGCATCCCGAACGGGGTCTCGTCGAAGTTCTCGGTGGCGCTGACCAGGGTGACATCTGCGGCGACGAGCGCCTAGTGGATCGCCGCGTCGTCGACCCGGTTCCGGGCGAGCCGGTCGACCTTGTACACGATGCAGTACGTCCCCGGGTGAGCGGCGCGGTAAGCGAGCATCCGCTGTAGCTCGGGCCGGTCGGAGAAGTGGGCAGACTCGCCGGCGTCGACGAACTCGCCACCCAACTCGCCGGCCACTTCCCCTCCCGTCTGCGGGGAGCCCGCGGGAGGAGAAATGGTAGGCGATCAGCCGCCTGACTGATTCACAAGGGCACGTCGTCGCTGCAGGTACTCGACTCTCGGCGGCTCCTGGGAGGGGGCGGTGAGCGTCGCTCCATCGTGCGGCCCCAGCAAAGCGACCAGGGCAGTATCGGTGCCGATGCGCCCGCGGTCCACTCGCAGTGTCAGGTCATCGTCGATGAGCAGGTAGCCCTTCTCGAAGGCGCGATCTACGAGAAGCGAGAGGCAAATCCCGTTCGACGGGTCGAGACGGATCGATGTGTCCTCACTCCAAGGGACTATGTGTGACGCAACCAGGAATTCGCGCGTCTCAATGCCTGTCACGGCGCAGCGGTAGCCATAGTTCGTCTTGACGGCGTCCGCGAACGCTCTCTGGGCACTGCCGCGAGTCTTGATGGTCGCGGTCGAGTCTGCGACGGTGTAGTCCTTCTGTTCGATCTGCTCGCGGAACTCCTCGACCTCGTGCCGGTCGGGCTCTGTGGCCTCGGCCGCAGCGTCGCCCTGCGGCAGGGGAGGGAAGCGATCTTCGAGTGCGGCGATGATCTCGGCGGCAGAGAGGGCCAGATCCTCCGGAAGCGGGCCGGGCAGGGACCAGGAATCGTGGTTCTTCGAAGGGTCGAAGAACAGCCCGTATCCAGGTCGTCTCAGGTAGGCGGCGACAGCCTGGCCGGTGGTCCGGTCGAGGCCACTCAGCGCTAAAGAGGTGGTGTCCGGGTCGCGGAGTGCCGTGAGGGCATCCTCAACCGCAGCGCTCGGGGCTTCCCCTCCGCTCTGGAAGAGCGCCCATGCGAGTGCCGAGTCGCTAGACGTTTGGCTAGCGAGTTCCCGCACCAATGGTGGCGTGAGGTCGAGGTCGGCCCATCCGAATGAAGCGTTCGCACCTTCCAGGTAGGCGCGGAGATGCAACGTGGAAGGTTCGTCTCGGATCTTGACTGCTACGAGATACGGTTGCCCAGCGCCCCGACTGGCGAGCAGCTCGAGTTCGCGCTCGGCTGCCTCCAACTCAGTCTGACCCGGATCGCCGGGGATCGTCTCCGCCGTCGTGTCGCTCGGCACGAGCGTCATCTTCCAGGCGGCTGGTGCCCCAAGGCTCGTCTCCCACTTCAGATGCGGGCGGTCTGCAGACCAAGTGAGTGCACCGGTTGCAGAGCCGGTCGGCCATTCGTAGCGGAGCGGCACGAAGTCATTGACGCCCGCCGCGAAGGGGAAGATGCGTTTGATCGTGTCGAGGAATTCGGTCTTGCGGGAAAGCTGGATGTAGTCCTTCGTGTACTTGCTCGACCCGGTAGGCTCGCGGACGTTGCGCCCGTAGGTCGCCCGATGAGCTGACGAACCGTAGTAGACGACCAGCACCCACTCGACCGGCTGTGCAGTCATGACGGCCGGCCGATGATGAGCGCTTCCGGCGACTGGTGAGCCTCAACTTCGCGGCGACTCTGCGCTGCGAGTGCTCGGTGTGTGGTGAACCGGATGACTTGGGCGCCTGGGAACAGGCCTCGGACTGACTCAGTGTCTCGATTCGACATGACCCACGAGACGCCGCGGTCGCTCAGTTCGGCGCAGAGGTTAGCGAGTTCGATGAGGTCGGGCATCTCAAATGTCTTGGCCGTGTACTTGTTGAACTTCGCCGTCGGCTCCTTCTCTACACCCGGCTGCGAGTAGATCGGCAGGTAGGGCGGGTCCAGATACACGAAGTCCCCGGCGCAAGCATCTACAAGCACTGTCCGGAAGTCAGTTGCCTGAATTTCGGCGCCGGCAATGGCGTCGCCGATCTGGTCCATGTACCCGTCATCGAACCCCTTGAATCGCCGATCCCCCCAGGGGACGTTCATCGCTCCGGTCTTCGAGTTCTCTCGCCAGAGGTGATTCCAGGACACGCCATTCAAGTAGAGGAATCGAGCGGCGCGGTCGATCGGCTCGGCGGGCGCGGCAGCACGGACCTCGTAGTAGAAGTCCTTCGAGTCCCTCTCCATGTACCAGGCAAGGCGGGGCCGCAGTTCTTGGCGGCGGTCGCGCATCGCGACCCACGCGGCAACGAGATGCTCGTTTAGATCGGCGAGGACGGCGCGACCGGACACCCGCCCGGCTACGGCGAGGAACACCGCTCCTCCGCCGAGGAACGGCTCAAAGTAGTTCTCGATCCGGTCAGGCACATGGGGCACGATGCGTGGAAGCAGACGGGACTTCCCGCCAGCCCAGCGGATGAAGGGCTTGAGAGGCGGGGCGTCGATGCCCCGGATCAGCGGGTTGGTCGCGGTCGTCAGCGTCATCGGCTCCTCGCGCCTTCCCTCTGGTGTCGGTGGTTTATGAAAGCATAGTCAAGCGGCTACCACCGACATTCGTGGCTCGCCGCCCGTAGCGAGAGGCACCGATGCTCGACGTCCAACTGGTCTGGCCGAATAAGGACCTGACCCTGCGCGCGTCCGGCGCCTCGGGCTACGAGTGGCTCCCGCCCGATGACGTGCGTCTCCTCAAGCCATTGACCTTCGAGATGCTCACATCGCAGACGCTCGATGCGAGGTCGAACGTCGTCGCCATCGGAGACGGTCTCGATGTGCTCGAAGCCTTGGAGACTCAGACTGCCGTTCTGAATGGCGGCATCCGACTCGTCTACATCGACCCGCCGTTCAACACGCAGGTGAACTTCCGGCAGTACAATGACACCATGCAGCGCCCGATGTGGCTGAGCATGATGCGCGACCGGCTGACCGCGATCCGTCCCCTCCTGGCCGATGACGCGAGCGTCTGGGTGCACCTGGATGACACAGAGGTGCACCGTGCTCGTGCCCTGATGGACGAGGTGTTCGGTGAGCGGGCGTTCGTGGCGTCCGTGGTGTGGCAGAAGAAGACCACTCGGGACTCGCGTGCGGCCTTCTCGTCAAACCACGACACGATCCTCGTCTACGCTCCAGCGGCCCGCAGCGATGGAAGACATCACGGAACCTTCTGACCAAGGAGGAAGCCCACCTTCGCAACCGGGACGATGATCCGCGTGGACCGTGGGCTGACGCTCCGTTCACGGCACCCGGCTATCGCAAGGCACAGCAGTACGAGATCGTCACCCCGACCGGGCAGGTGCTTCGACCTCCGCGAGGTCGCTCCTGGTACGCGACCGAGCCGACCTACCTGGACCTGCTTGCAGACGGGCGAATCTGGTTCCCGAAGGGCGGTGACGGTTCGCCTCGCCTGAAGCTCTTCCTGCACCAGCTCCGCGGGCTCGTTCCGTTCACGGTCTGGAATGCCCCCGAGACGGGCACGAACGATGACGCCAAGCGGCACCTGATGGCGATGTTCCCCGGGGTTGAAGTATTCGATACCCCGAAGCCCGAGGCGCTGCTCGAACGGATCATCCACATCGCGACGAACCCCGGTGAACTTGTCGTTGACATCTTCGGTGGCAGTGGCACGACGGCGGCTGTCGCCCACAAGATGCGTCGGCGCTGGGTGATCGCGGAACGGAACGCGCAGACCGTCGTGGACTTCCTCCTGCCGCGACTCCAGCAAGTTGTCGACGGGACCGATCGAGGCGGCGTCTCCGAGGAGTTGTCTTGGGCCGGAGGCGGCGGTTTCGAGGCACTTCACGTGCCCCCGCGGCTCGGCTCGACGGCGGATTCACTTGCCGCGGACCGACTGTGGATGGAACGCGCCAGTCTCCCCAGTCGACTCGGCGGCGGCGGCGCGCGGCGGCGGCGCGCTGGGTAGTCGGAAGCGGCGGGCAAGAGCAGATGGCGTCTATCGGTCAGGACATCCTCGCGTGGGTGAAGGGCCGTCCCGACTGGCAGCGCAATCTGCTCAAACGCATCGCCAAGGGCGAGACCATCGATGCGGCCTATATCGAGGCCACGGCTAAGGCTCTGGTGGCAGACAAGATCGTTCTCGAGACGCCACAACTGGCGTCGGCGGACCTCCCTACTGGCACGGCGAGCGGCTCGACTGTTCACCTCGTGAGCATTGGGGAGTTGGAGCACATCAACGCGCTGCTGGGTGGTCAGACGCTGACATTCGGCGCGAACGGCATCACCGTTGTCTACGGTGACAACGGCAGTGGAAAGTCCGGCTACGCGCGGCTTGCCAAGGATGTCGTCGGAAGCTCGGATCCGCTCCAAGATCTTGCCGGACGCCTATGCCAGTTCGACCGGTAAGCAGGTGGCCAAGATCACCTACAACCTCGATGGCACCGAGAAGTCGGCGACCTGGCCGGATCTCGACGAGCGCCGCACTTGCTCACGCGCACTTCTACGACGAAGAGTGTGGCGATGACTACCTCAAAACGACACCGAGCTCGCCTACCGGCCCTCAGTGCTGAACTTGCTCGACCAGTTAATCGTCCACATCGATGCCGTTCGCCAGGTTGTCGAGCGTCTGATCAACGCTAACGACGCCCGAGCCTTGAAGCCGCCCGCTGTTCCGGCCGGGTCGGCAGCCGAAACGCTTCTCGCTGGGCTCTCCGCTAGGACCAAGCAGGAGGACCTCGACGCTTTCCTTGACCTTCCGGTCGGTGCCGATCGAGCAGTTGGCGGAACTCGTCAAGGAGGTCAACCGGCTGAAGGCGACTGACCCTGCCAATGAGAAGAAGCGGTTCCTCACCGCGGCATCGAAGATCGAGGCACTGGCCGATCAGATCGACGAGGTCGCCCGCCTCCTCTCGGCGGAGAGGGCAGAGGAACTGCTTAAATGCAGTCCGACGACAAAGCCCTCTCAGCGGCAGCTATACAGGCATCGCAGACCTCCTTTGCAAACGAACCATTGAACGGTGTCGGCTCAGACGTCTGGAAACTGATGTGGGAGGCGGCTGAGCGCTACTCCCAGGCCGAGGCGTATCCCGGCGTCGACTTTCCGGCGACGGACAACGGTCACGTCTGCGTCCTATGCCAGCAGCCCCTTCAGTCCGGGGCACAGGATCGTCTGCGACGGTTCCACCAGTTCGTTCACAACGACATCGCTACGCGAGCGCAGACTGCTCGCCTGGCGTTCCAGTCTGCATCAGCCGAGCTAACCAACTTTGCCGATCGGCCGCCGGACGAGCGGCAGAGCAGCGCCGGCTGCAAAAGTAGCCGCCGAGGTGAATGCAGCCTGCACAGGGCGGGCAACAACGTGCGCGGACAGACCGAGTTCGTCGCGCGCGTGAGTGGCAAAGGCGTCCTTCGCGGTCAACTGAACTGCAACCTCTCGCGCCAGTGAAGGCGTGAGGCCTCTGTCGACATAGATATTCGTCAACTCGTCCAGCTCCGACTCAGGCTGCTCCGTGAGTTCACGGCGTTCTTTTGCCAGGTCCGCCAATTCCGTGTCGGCCTGCGAAC
>CAVPES010000003.1:0-8787 GCA_963703545.1 uncultured Actinomycetota bacterium | reverse complement strand
GGCCGAGACCGGCTCGGGCAAGACCACCGACCTTGCCCAAGATCCTGCTGGAACTCGGCTACACCCGGATCGCGCACACCCAGCCGCGCCGGATCGCCGCCTGCTCGGTCGCCGAACGCATCGCCAGGAGCTCGGTGTCGGGAACCGGCAGCCCTGGTCGGCTACAAGATGCGCTTCCCCGACGAGATCGAGCCGCGAGCACCCGGATCACCATGGACCGACGGCGTGCTGCTCGACGAGGTGCGGCGCGACCGCGAGCTGCGCCGCTACCACACGATCATCATCGACGAGGCGCACGAGCGCAGCCTCAACATCGACTTCCTCATCGGCATCCTACCAGCCGCACCCCGACGCCCCGAGCTGAGGGTCGTGGTCACCAGCGCGACGCATGGCGGAAGTTCGCCTGGTACTTCGCCGCGGCCGACGGCACGCCTGCCTCATCGTCGAGGTGCTCCGGGCCGCACCTATCCCGTCGAGATCCGCTACCGGCCGCGACATGCCTGATGGGATGGAGTGGTGCCGGATGAGTTCGCGGACGAGGTCGAGGGACTCGAAGCGGCCCCAGCCACCCGCCCCATCGTCAGCAGTTTCTCGATGGCATCGCCGCCGCTCCTGGACGAGCTGGAGCGCGAGGCGCCGGTGACGCGCTGGTGTTCCTGCTCCGGCCGAGGCGGAGATCCGGAGCCACCGCCGGCGGCCGCTACGCGAAGGCGTCGCCCGGTCACGCAACCGAGGTGCTGCCTCTTTACGGCCGGAAGCCCAGCGCGGAGGAGCAGCACCGCGTCTTCCGGCCGTCGACCGCCGGGGCTCTCCCGCCGGATCGCGCTGGCCACCAACGTCGCCGCTACCAGCCTGACCGTGCCCGGATCCCGCTACGTGGACGACCGCGGACCGCCAGGATCAGTCGGTACAGCGTGCGCTCGAAGGTGCAGCGACTGCCGAGGCCAGCGCCAACCAGCGAAGCGGACGCAGCGGCCGAACCAGTCCCGGCATCGCGATCCGGCTCTACTCCGAGGCCGACTGCCTGAGCCGCCCGGAGTTCACCGAGCCGGAGATCCTGCCGGCGATCCTGCAGATGATCGCGCTGGGGGCTCGGCGATGTGGCGGAGTTCCCGTTCCTGCAGCCGCCGGATTCCCGCGGCATCAAGGACGGGCTGGAGCTGCGACCGAACTCGGCGTGTGTCGAAAGCGCCTCAAGCTGTTCGTCGATCACCGAACGGAGCCGAACGAGGCGGCGGAAGCACCCCAGCTCCATCCCCAGCATCTCGCAGCTGCCGATTGTCCGCCCTTCGCCCGGATGGTGATCGAGTCCTGGGGCGGACAACACCACCCGCGAGGTGATGGCGATCGTCGCGGGCCTCTCCATCCAGGACCCGCGCGAGCGTCCGGCCAGCAGGCCGACGAGAGACACGCCCGTTTCCTCGACCCCACAAGCGACTTCCTGACCCTGCTGAACCTCTGGAACTACCTGGAGGAGCGCCAGGGCGAGCTCAGCGGCAACCAGTTCCGCCTTGCAGAGCGGAGTTCACCCTGCGGGTGCGCGAATGGCAGGACGTCATGTAGTTCGCCGGATGACGGGAACCCTGGGATTGGCGGAGCTGGCGATTACGCAGCGGCATCGACAACGGGATCCTCGCCGTGCCAGTCAGATCGGGCTGATCAGCGTCAGCAGCGCCCCGCCGCGGAACAAGGGCGGAAGGGCAGCGCCCAGCAGTTGCGCGGGCGGGAATGTCGGCGCCCGGCAGACCTGTTTCAGCCTGTTCCCCGGCTCGGCCCTGACCAGGAAGTCCCGCCGCGGTGATGAGCGCCGAACTGGTCGAGACCAGCCGCACGCCCGGATGAACGCCGAGACCGCGTGGGCCGAGACGATCGCCTGGCGAAGTGGAGTTACTCCGAGCCGCACTGGGAGAAGCAGCAGTAGGTTACCTCTACGGTGTGCCGATCATTGCCCGGCGCCGCATGGAGCTCGGCTCAGGTGGAACCGGCCCGTGAGCCTGCGCCCTGGTCGACGGGGACTGGCAGAGCCCGCAGCCCTTCGACGGGCCAACCGGGTGCTGCGCGAGAGTGCCCAGGTGGAGACATCCTGCGCCGCGAACTTCTGCAGGACGACGAGGCCGTCTTCGACTTCTACGACGCCCGAGTGTTCGGACGACGTATGTTCAACCCGGACCTTCGAGGGCTGGTGGCGGAGAACCCGTCTGGAAACCCCTGAGCTGCTGACCCTGACCCTGGCGGACCTGGTCGAGGAGCCGGAGAGCGCTCTGGACGAGGTCGCGTATCCCGCCTTCTGGCAGCAGGGAGACCAGCGCATCGCGCTGGCCTACCGCTTCGAGCCGGGCACCGATGACGACGGCGTGCGACGGCGTGGTCCCGCTGGCGCTGCTGCCGAGGCTCACTTCGGCGGGTTTCGACTGGCAGGTGCCGGGGCTCCGCGAGGAGCTGATCATCGCGCTGATCAAGACGCTGCCGAGCAGCCTCCGAAGAACGTAGTGCCAGTGCGGACGGGCCGACGCCTGGGCGCCCTGCTGCCCGCCGAATACGGCTGCTCGACGTACCGCACGGCACCGTGCGACCTTAGCGGCCCGATCCGGCGCGGGGCCGAGACGGTACCGCCGCGGTGAGCGCCGACGACTTCGACTGGCTGCGGCTTCCGCCGCACCTGCGGGTCGCCGCCGCCGCGATCGATGCGGAGCGGGCGCCGCGTCGCCTGGAGCAAGGACCGGCCGCCTGCAGAGCACGCTCAAGGAGCGCGCCCGGGACGGATGTTGCCCCGGCGACCGCACCGGACGGACCGGCAACGGCGGGTTCCCGTGCGGGCGCGGCAGGGTCGGCCATGCCGCGCGCCCTGGGGATCGAGCGCACCGGCCTGACCCGCTGGGATTTCGACGAGCTGCCGCGGGTGATCGACACCCCGCACGGGGCGAGGGCACTATCGTGCATACCCACACTGGTGGACGAGGCCGAGGGCGTCGCGATCCGGCTGCTGACCAGCGCCGCCGACCAGGCCGCGATGCCGCTCGGTGTGCGCCGCCTGCTGCTGGCCGCAGTTCCCAGCCCCGTCGCCTACGTCGCCAGCATCGTGGGACCCAGGCCGAGAAACTCAACCCTGGCGACTACTACCGCAGCGTCGACGCGCTGCTGGCGGACGTGTCGGCCGCCTGCGTCGACGAGGTCCCGGGCAGTGCCGGACGGCCAGGAACTTCGTGCCGGCGCTGTCTTCGAGACCACCCGCGACCGCGTCTCGGCGGTCGTGATGGAGCAGATGTTCCAGACCCACGAGCCTGATCGCCCGCATCCTCGGCACCAGCCGTGAGATCGAAAAAGCGTGAAGGCGGCCAGTTCGATGGCGTCTATCGCCACTCGCCGACATCCGAGCGCAGCTGGACGCGCTGATCCACCCCGGCTTCGTCGTCGCCGCCGGCCTTGCCCCACAGCACTACCCCCTGCTGCGATCCTCGAGCGCATCCAGAAGCTCACGACAACCCGAACCCGCGTCTGGCTGAACGAGGTCCAGGAGGCCACCCATCGCTACACCGAGGCCGGCGGCACCCCTACCACCCGGCCCCGGCGCTGGTGTATGTGCTATGGCTGCTCGAGGAGTCAGCGGCGCCCAGCCGTCGGCACCGCCGAGACCGTGTCCCTGCAGCGCATCAGCAAACTGCTCGCCGGTTTCCCCGGTCTCGGCATCGACCGCGAACAGGTGGCGCTGCTGCTGGCCGCAGCCAACGCCCCGGGGTAGCATCGGCGGCTCAGCCGGCGAGCAGTTTGCTGATGCGCTGCAGGGACACGGTCTCGGCGGTGCCGAGCGGCTGGGCGAACAGGCTGACCCGCAGCTCCTCGAGCAGCCATCGCGCGTGCACGAGGTTCGCGCCGGCGCCGGGGCCGGGTGGCAGGGTGCCGCCGGCCTCGGTGTAGCGATGGGTGGCCTCCTGGACCTCGTTCAGCCAGACGCGGTCCCGGTTCGGGTTGTCCGTGAGCTTCTGGATGCGCTCGAGGATCGCGGCCAGATAGCGGGGGTAGTGCTGCAGTCGGGCGAGGCCGGCGGCGACGACGAAGCCGGGGTGGATCAGCGCGTCCAGCTGCGCTCGGATGTCGGCGAGTGCCGCGATGAGCGCCATCGAACTGGCCGCCTTCACGGCTTTTTCGATCTCACGGCTGGTGCCGAGGATGCGGGCGATCAGGCTCGTGGTCTGGAACATCTGCTCCATCACGACCGCCGAGACCCGGTCGCGGGTGGTCTCGAAGACGGCGCGCACGAAGATCTGGCCGTCCGGCACTGCCCGGAACAGCACGTCGTCGACGCAGGCGGCCAACACGTCCGCCAGCAGCGCGTCGACGCTGCGGTAGGGGCTGATCGCCAGGTTGAGTTTCTCGGCCTGGGTCAGATGCTGGCGGACGTAGGCGACGGGGCTGGGCACTGCGGCCAGCAGCAGGCGGCGCACACCGAGCGGCATCGCGGCCGCCTGGTCGGCGGCGCTGGTCAGCAGCCGGATCGCGACGCCGTCGGCCTCGTCCACCAGTGCTGGGTATGCGCGGATGGTGCCCTCGCCGTGCGGGGTGTCGATCACCCGCGGCAGCTCGTCGAAATCCCAGCGGGTCAGGCCGGTGCGCTCGATGCCGGCGGCGCGCGCGGCGGCCCTCGCCGACCCTGCCGCGCCCGCACGGGAACCAGCCGTTGCCGGTCCGTCCGGTGCGGTCGCCCGGGCGACGTCGTCCCGGGCGCGCTCCTTGAGCGTGCTCTGCAGGGCGGCCAGGTCCTTGCTCCAGGCGACGCGGCGCCCGCTCGCATCGATCGCGGCGAAGGTGACCCGCAGGTGCGGCGGAAGCCGCAGCCGGTCGAAGTCGTCGGCGCTCACCGGCACGTGCGTCTCGCGCCGGATCAGGGCCGCCAAGGTCGCGGTCAGTGCGGGTGCGTCGACACCGGTGGGCGCCTCGGCGGGCAGCAGGGCGCCCAGGCGTCGAGCCCAGTCCGCCGCTGGCACTACGTTCTTCCGGATCGGTTTCGGCAGCGTCTTGATCAGCGCGATGATCAGCTCCTCGCGGAGCCCCGGCACCTGCCAGTCGAAACCCGCCGAAGTGAGCCTCGGCAGCAGCGCCAGCGGGACCAGCGCCGTCACGCCGTCATCATCGGTGCCCGGCTCGAAGCGGTAGGCCAGCGCGATGCGCTGGTCTCCCTGCTGCCAGAAGGCGGGATACGCGACCTCGTCCAGAGCGCTCTCCGGCTCCTCGACCAGGTCCGCCAGGGTCAGGGTCAGCAACTCAGGGGTTTCCAGACGGGTTCTCCGCCACCAGCCCTCGAAGGTCCGGGTTGAACATACGTCGTCCGGAATACGGGCGTCGTAGAAGTCGAAGACGGCCTCGTCGTCCTGCAGAATGTCGCGGCGCCGGGTGCGTTCCTCCACCTGGGCGAGCTGTTCGCGCAGCGCCCGGTTGGCCCGGTCGAAGGGCTCGGGGCTCTGCCAGTCCCCGTCGACCAGGGCGTGCCGGATGAAGAGCTCACGGGCCAGTTCCGGGTCGATCCTGGCATACTGCATGCGGCGCCGGGCAATGATCGGCACACCGTAGAGGGTGACCTTCTCCCAGGCGACGACGGCGCCCTGCTGCTTCTCCCAGTGCGGCTCGGAGTAACTCCGCTTGACCAGCTCGCCGGCGATCGTCTCGGCCCACGCGGGATCGATTGCGGCGTTCATCCGGGCGTACAGGCGGCTGGTCTCGACCAGTTCGGCGCTCATCACCGCAGCGGGGGGCTTCCTGGTCAGGGCCGAGCCGGGGAACAGGCTGAAACGGGTCTGCCGGGCGCCGACGTATTCCCGCCCGCGCAACTGCTGGGCGCTGCCGCCCTTGCCGCCCTTGGCGCCCTTGGCGGGCGGGGCGCTGCTGACGCTGATCAGCCCGATCTGACTGAGCAGGCCGGCGAGGATCGATTTGTGGATGCCGCTCGGGTTGATGGCCGGCTCGCCGACGGTCAATCCCAGGGTTCCCGTCATCCGGCGAAGCTGCCGGTAGACGTCCTGCCATTCGCGCACCCGCAGGTAGTTCAGGAACTCCGCTCTGCAGAGTCGGCGGAACTGGTTGCCGCTGAGCTCGCCCTGGCGCTCCTCCAGGTAGTTCCAGAGGTTCAGCAGGGTCAGGAAGTCGCTTGTGGGGTCGAGGAAACGGGCGTGTCTCTCGTCGGCCTGCTGGCGTTTCTCGACCGGACGCTCGCGCGGGTCCTGGATGGAGAGGCCCGCGACGATCGCCATCACCTCGCGGGTGGTGTTGTGCCGGCCGGACTCGATCACCATCCGGGCGAAGCGCGGGTCGATCGGCAGCTGCGAGATGCTGCGGCCGGTTCGGGTGATGCGGGGCTGGGTCGACTCCGCGGCCTCGTTCGGCTCGTTCGGTGATCGACGGGACGACCGAGGCGCTTCGATCGCGCCGAGTTCGGTCAGCAGCTCCAGCCCGTCCTTGATGCCGCGGGAATCCGGCGGCTGCAGGAACGGGAACTCCGCCACATCGCCGAGCCCCAGCGCGATCATCTGCAGGATCACCGCGGCGAGGTTGGTGCGCAGGATCTCCGGCTCGGTGAACTCCGGGCGGCTCAGGCAGTCGGCCTCGGAGTAGAGCCGGATCGCGATGCCGGGACTGGTTCGGCCGCTGCGTCCGCTTCGCTGGTTGGCGCTGGCCTGGCTGATCGCCTCGATCGGCAGTCGCTGCACCTTCGAGCGCACGCTGTACCGACTGATCCTGGCGGTGCCGGCATCGATCACGTAGCGGATGCCGGGCACGGTCAGGCTGGTCTCGGCGACGTTGGTGGCCAGCACGATCCGGCGGGAGAGCCCCGGCGTGGTCGACGGCCGGAAGACGCGGTGCTGCTCCTCCGCGCTGAGCCGGCCGTAAAGAGGCAGCACCTCGGTTGCGTGACCGGGCGACGCCTTCGCGTAGCGGGCGCGGAGGCCGTCGGCGGTGTCCCGGATCTCCGCCTCGCCGGACAGGAACACCAGCACGTCGCCCGGCGCCTCGCGCTCCAGCTCGTCCAGAGCGGCCGCGATGCCGTCGAACAGTTCGATCGGGGCCGAGGGCGGGGTCGCTGGGGCCGCTTCGAGTCCCTCGACCTCGTCCGCGAACTCATCCGGCACCGCTCCCATCCCATCGGGCGTCAGCGGCCGGTAGCGGATCTCGACGGGATAGGTGCGGCCGGACACCTCGACGATGGGGGCCGGCGTGCCGTCGGCCGCGGCGAAGTGCCGGGCGAAGCTTCCGGGGTCGATCGTCGCGCTGGTGACGACGACCTTCAGCTCGGGGCGTCGGGGCAGCAGCTGCGTGCAGGTAGCCGAGCAGGAAGTCGATGTTGAGGCTGCGCTCGTGCGCCTCGTCGATGATGATCGTGTCGTAGCGGGCCAGCTCGCGGTCGCGGTGCACCTCGTTCAGCAGCACGCCGTCGGTCATCAGCTTGATCCGGGTGTCCCGGCCGACCTTGTCGGTGAAGCGCACCTTGTAGCCGACCAGGGTGCCCGAGCTCGACACCGAGCTCCTCGGCGATGCGTTCGGCGACCGAGCGGGCGGCGATCCGGCGCGGCTGGGTGTGCGCGATCCGGGTGTAGCCGAGTTCCAGCAGGATCTTGGGCAGCTGCGTGGTCTTGCCCGAGCCGGTCTCGCCTGCGACGATCACGACCTGATTGCCCCGGATGGCGTCGGCGATCTCCTGCCGCCGCTGGCTGACCGGCAGTTCGGCGGGGTAGGTGATCGCGATGCCCCCGATGGGGGCCGGGTTGGCGCGGGGCGCAGCGGGCTCGGACATGGCCTTCCATGGTAACCGGCGGCGTGTCGGCCGACCGGAGTCGGCCTGCTGCCGCGGAGCAGGAGGACGATGCCGGCTGAACGAACCGAAGCCGCGCTGGAAGCTGTCCGAGACGGACATCGAGTCCGGCACCCGGTGGGTCAGCTCGCGGGGCCACCGGGTGCCGGATCATGCGGCGACGCTGATCGCTGCCCCGGGTTCATAGTGGGCTGGGTTCATAGTGGGCTGGCCGGTTCGCAGCGCGTAGGCTCGGATCGTGAGCATCGACCGCATCCCCGAAATCATCCTCAACGACGGCATCGCCATCCCGCAACTGGGTTTCGGTGTGTTCAAGGTCGACCCGGGCGAGACCGAGCGAGTCGTCAGTGCCGCCCTCGAGACCGGGTACCGACACATCGACACCGCCAGGATCTACGACAATGAGGCGGGAGTCGGCCGGGCGATCGCCGCCAGCGGCATCCCGCGCGAGGAGTTGTTCATCACCACCAAGCTGTGGAACGACGACCAGCCGACCGCGGCCGCGCATGCCGCGATCGACCTGAGCCTGTCGAAGCTCGGTCTGGACTACGTCGACCTCTACCTGATCCACTGGCCGGCACCGCAGCGCGGCACCTTCGTGGAGGCATGGCTGGCGATGGACGAGATCGCTCGGGCCGGCAAGGCCCGCTCGGTCGGCGTGTCCAACTTCATGCCGGAGCATCTGGAGGCGCTCAGCGCGGTCAGCGACCGGGTGCCCTCGGTCAACCAGATCGAACTGCACCCGGCCTTCCAGCAGAAGGAGACTCTCGCCTACACCGACGCGCACGGCATCCGCGTCGAGGCATGGGGACCGCTCGGTCAGGGCAAGTACAACCTCGCGACGCTGCCCGGCTGGGTCGAACTGGCGCAGAAGCACGGTAAATCGGTGCAGCAGATCGCGATCCGCTGGCACCTGCAGTGCGGTCGGATCGTGATTCCCAAGACCACGCACAAGGAGCGCATGCTCGAGAACCTCGACGTCTTCGACT
>CAVPES010000002.1:0-22567 GCA_963703545.1 uncultured Actinomycetota bacterium | reverse complement strand
TGTTGTGGCGCCCCTTGACTCGTCGTCTTGCTGCTGCTGCCGGCCAGAGCCGCGCGCCAGAGTCCTGCGGTCGAGGAGCTGAGGGGCCGGGGCTGGACGAAGCCGGGTACCGCGGTGTGTCTCGTGGTCGACCGCAGCGGCTCAACCGGGGGCCGTCGATTGGCGACGGCGGCTCTGGCTGCCGCCGCGGTCGCGCTGCGCGCCGACGACTACAGCGTTCTTGCCTTCTCGTCGAGGGTGCAGACGATCAAGGATCAGCAGCGGCAGAAGCCCGCGGGCGAGGTGGTCGACGCCGTGCTCAGTCTGCGGGGACACGGCACCACCAACATCGACGCTGCGCTGCGCGCGGCCCTCGAGCAGCTCTCCCGCTCCCGGGCTTCCCGCAAGGCGGTGCTGCTGCTCTCCGACGGTCGCTCGACAACCGGTCCCGACCCGGTCGCCATTGCGCGCCAACTCGACAGTTTCCTCGTCCTCGCCCCGACCGACGGTGAGGAGACCGGGGAAGAGGCCAGGAAGCTGGCCCTGGCAGCCGGCGGAAGATTCGCCGCTGTCACCAGCCCTCGGCTCATTCCGGCGGCGATCATCGACCTCTGGCCGAGTTGACGTCGAGGGCCGGCACCGCAATCGCGGCACCGGCCCTCGACGGCCGCTTACTTGGCGACCGGGACGCGAACCAGCTTCTTGTTCGCGAACTCGCTGATGCCGTAGCTCGCCAGCTCGCGCCCGACACCGGAACCCTTGACCCCGCCGAAGGGCAGGTCGGGGGCGCTTCCGGTGACGGCGTTGATCCACACCATGCCGGTGTCGATCCGGGCACCGAGGGCCTTGGCCTTCTCTATGTCCTTGCTGAAAACGGTGCCGCCAAGACCGAATGACGAGTCGTTGGCCAGCTTGATCGCCTCATCATGCGAGGAGACCCGATACACGACGGCAGCCGGCCCGAACAGCTCTTCCGAGTAAGCGCGCATGTTCGGGGTGACCCCGGTCAGCACGGTTGCCTCGTAGTAGGCGCCTTCACCGGCCACCCGGTGTCCGCCGGCGAGCACGGTCGCGCCCTTGGCGACAGCGTCGTCTACCTGGCTGGCGAGGTCGTCGACCGCCGCGGCCGACGACAGCGGGCCGAGCAGGGTCTGCCTGTTCCGCTGGGTCACCGGTGGTGATGGTGCCCATCACGCCGGCGAACTTGCCCACGAACTCGTCGTACACGTCGTCGAGCACAATGAAGCGCTTCGAGGCGGTGCAGGCCTGACCATTGTTGCCAAGCCGCCCCATCACCGCGGCGCCGACTGCGCTGTCCACGTCGGCGTCCTCGAGAACGATGAACGGGTCCGATCCGCCCAGTTCCAGGACGTACTTCTTCATGTGCCGGCCGGCGACCTCACCGACAGCGGAACCTGCCTTCTCGGAACCGGTCAGCGAAACACCCTGAATGCGCGGGTCGGCGATCATGGTCGCAATCTGCTCGCTGGTGGCGAATGCGTTGATGTACGCGTCCGCCGGCAGGCCGGCATCTTTGAAGATCTGCTCGATGGCCAACGCGGACTGCGGGCAGTTTCGAGCGTGTTTGAGGATGATGGTGTTGCCGAGCATCAGGTTGGGGGCCGCGAATCGAGCCACTTGGTAGTAGGGGAAGTTCCAGGGCATGATGCCGACAATCGGACCGATCGGATCGGTGCGGACCAGAGCCTCCCCGCCGCCGGCGACATCCAGCACCTCGTCCGCGAGGAACTTGGCACCGTTCTCGGCGTAGTACGAGTAGATCGAGGCGACGAGCTGAACCTCGAATCCCGCCTGCACGATGGGCTTGCCCATCTCCAGGGTGACGATTGCCGCGAGTTCCTCGGTTCTCTCCAGATACAGCTCAGCGACCCTCTTCAGGATCGCAGCCCGGGACTCCAGCGAGGTCTGTCGCCAGGAGCCGTATGCCGCGTGGGAGCGGGCAAGAACATCCTGAACCTCGGCGTCGGTCATAGTCGGGAATTCCTTGACCAACTTGCCGGTGGCCGGGTTGACGGTGGCATAAGAGCGCATTCTTCGTAATCCTCCTTGATTTGCCGGAGCAGCCGAATCTCAACGTTCGAGTCGCGGACTGTTCCGGGTCGAAGCACAGCCTTGCAGTGGTGTTGACGGTGTCGCCCTGGCGAAATGTCAAGCAGCGGACGTCGTCACCATTGGCACTTTATCACCAGTTCATCCACTTGCACCCTGACGGATTTGGGAGGCGATCAGTTCGCCGATCAGGATTGCCGTGGCCGCGGGCCCCCGAGTCGGTGCCGTCGGCAGGATCGACGTGTCGGCCACTCGCAGGCCCGTGGTGCCGTGCACTCGACCGTACTGGTCGACCACGCTGTCGGGGTCATCGGCCGCGCCGAATCGCGCGCTCCCCGATAGGTGGAAGGCGGTGCCGAGGTGCTGGGCAATCCAGTCATCAAGCTCGGCGTCATTGTCCAACGCGGCATCCGGCAGCTCGCTCAGACGCTCGAACAGGTGGGCGAAGGAATTCGATCTCAACAGGCGCGCGGCCGTGCGGACGCCCTCCCGCATCCGCCGCCGGTCGCTGTCCGTCGACAGGTAGTTGAACTCGATCCGAGGCTGGACCATCGGGTCGGCGGAGGCGAGGCTGATTCGGCCGCGGGAGGTTTCAGCCTGCACCGAGACGAGAAGTGCAAGGTCCTCATTCAGTGAACCATCCGGGTTGAACGGATTTGCCGGTGGCTGACTGGGTTCGAGCAGGTACCCGGTCGGTTTGAGCAGCGGAAGGATCTCGAGGTCCCCGACGCACTCCGGGTCCGTGGCCGTGAAGTTGAGCAGCGCCGCCATCGACTGGCTGGTCGAGTAGTCAACGATGTTCCGCTTGGCTCGCCATTCGACCGCGACCTGAGGGTGGTCGCTGAAGCCCTTGCCGACGCCCGCAAGATTCGACACGATCGGGATGCCGAATCGTTCAAGCTCCTCGCGAGCTCCGATACCGGAGAGCATCAGGATGTGCGGTGAGCCTACGGCCCCAGCGGCAAGCACGATTTCTGCGGCAACGATCGTCGATACGGTTTCGCCCTGCTCAACCTCGACGCCAACCGCGCGGCTGCCCTCGAAGATCACCCGGCGAACCACCGAGTTCCCCCGCACCGTCAGATTCGCGCGGGACCGCGCCGGGTTGAGGTACGCGATCCCGGTGTTCAGCCTGATGCCGTCGACGGCGTTCATCGGCAGTGGGCCGTAACCGGGTTCGCCTTGGCCGTTCTTGTCCGGTTCGGCGACGAAGCCGAGTTCTCCGGCAGCGCGGGTGAATGCCACGATGACCGGGTGGTCCTGCGGTGGCCTCGACACCCCTATCGGGCCCGAACCGCCATGGACAGCGCTCTCGCCGTAGTCCAGGTCTCGCTCGATCCGGCGGTACAGCGGCAGCACTCGGCTCCATGCCCACTCATGGTTGCCGCCTGCCGACCAGCGATCGAAATCCTCCTTGCGCGCGCGGGTGAATGAGGCGCCGTTGATCGTCGACGATCCACCGAGGATTCGGCCGCGCGCAATCCGGTAGGGACGGTCGGGGGTGAGCAGTGCCGAGAATGACCAGTTCTCGGGATGACCCGGCATTGCGCCCAGCAGGGTGCCCGAATCGAGCAGTCCCGCCGGGAACGCTGCCGTCGTCTCCGGCACCGGGCCTGCTTCCAGGAGCAGCACTGTGCGATCCGGGTCCTCGCTGAGCCGCGCCGCCAGCGGAGCGCCTGCTGAGCCGCCGCCGACGACGATGACGTCGTATTTCACTGGACTCGATCCCTTCGTCGATTCCCAGTATCGACCCCTTGGTAGCCTTGGAGAGTGAGCACCTCCTCCTATGCGGCCGCCGGTGTCGACACCGAAGCCGGAGACCGAGCCGTCGAGTTGATGAAGGCCGCAGTCGCGGCAACGCACGGCCCGGGCGTGGTCGGGGGTTTCGGCGGGTTCGCCGGGCTCTACGACGTATCCTTCCTGAAGGACTTTCGCAAACCCGTCTTGGCGACGTCGACGGACGGTGTCGGCACCAAGATCGCGATCGCGCAGGCGATCGACAAACACGACACGATCGGTCAGGATCTGGTCGGAATGGTCGTCGATGACATCGTCGTGGTGGGGGCAACCCCGATGTTCATGACCGATTACATCGCCTGCGGCAAAGTCGTGCCGACCCGGATCGCGCAGATCGTCGCCGGCATCGCCCGAGCCTGCACCGAGACCGGGACCGCCCTGATCGGCGGCGAGACGGCAGAGCACCCCGGATTGATGCGTGTTGACGAATATGACATCGCCGGTGCCGCCGTCGGTGCCGTGGAGGCTGACATGTTGTTGGGCGCGCACCGGGTTTCCGACGGTGACGTCATCCTTGCTCTGGCATCCTCGGGACTGCATTCCAACGGCTTCTCGCTGGTCCGGCATATCCTCGCAGCGAGGGGGGTGGCGGTCACCGACAGCAGCGCCGACTTCGGTGGGCTGGTCGGTGAGGCGTTGTTGGTGCCGACCCGCCTCTACACCTCCCCGATCCTGCGCCTGCTCGCTGATCCCGTGTACGGAAAGGCTGTGCACGCGCTCTCGCACGTCACCGGCGGCGGAATCGCTGCCAATCTGGCCCGCGTGCTTCCCCGTGGTTCCTGGGTCGAGGTGGACCGCTCGACGTGGTCGCCCTCCGAGGTGTTCCGGGTGCTGACCGCCATCTCGGGGGATCGTCTGGAGACCACCGAGGGCGCGTGGAATCTGGGAGTGGGTTTCTGCGCGGTCGTCGCCGCGGACACGGCCACCGCGATTGCCGCCGCGCTGACACGGTACGGCATTGAGACGTGGCCGGTTGGCACGGTTTCGACGGCGCCGCGAGATCTCCGTGGGTTCGAGCAGGGTGCCAAGGGCATCGACGGCGGAGCTGTTCGTCTGGTCGGCGCCTACCGGACACCATGAGCGTGGTCGCCGCCCACGGGGTCCTTCGCTGCGGGCAGCGGTCTCAGAGCCAGCCGCGTCGCCGGAAGATCGCGTGGAGTCCGACAGCCATGGCGATCATTCCGACCACGGCGAGCGGGTAACCGAGAGGCCAGCTCAGTTCCGGCATGTGGTCGAAGTTCATGCCGTAGATGGTGCCGATCAGTGTGGGTGCGAACAGAATCGCCGCCCACGAGGAGATCCGCTTGACGTCTTCATTCTGCTTCAATCCGATCTGGGAGTGCGCCCGCATCTCCTCGTTCTGCGCCAGCGTGGCGAGCGTCGAGTGCACTTGCAGAGCGTTCTGCAGCAGCAATCGGAACGCATCGATCCTCTCCAGCACCTTGAACAGGTGGTCTTCCACGTCTCGAAGGTCACGGCGCAGTTCGATGTCGACATCGTACTTCTCGAAACCCTCCTTGAGATTGCTCAGGATGAGCGCCAACGGGTGGGCTGCGCGCTGGAATCCGATCACCTCACGGGTCAGTTCATAGATCCGCTTTGCGACTCCCGGGTCGGCACCGAAAACCTGATCCTCGATCTCGTCGATGTCGTTCTCGAGACCTGCGACCACCGGTTCGTACTCGTCGACGATCTGATCGAGCACGGCGTAGAGGACTGCCTCCGGACCCAGGGCCAGCAGGGTGGGCGTTTCCTCCAGCCGACCACGAACCCGACCGAGGTCAGGGGATTCAGCATGACGGATCGTGATCACGAAGTCCCGGCCGACGAAGAGGTGCACCTCGCCGAACTCGACCACCTCCGGTGCATCCAGATAACGTGCGGGGCGCAGCACTATGAAGAGGCAGTCATCGTAGCGCTCGATCTTCGGGCGCTGATGCCCCTTGAGCGCATCGGCGATGGCGAGCGGGTGCAGCCCGAACTCGGCGGCGACGGAGCGCAGTTCCGAGTCGGTCGGTCGGTAGAGTCCGATCCATGCCATGCCGCCGACGGCTCGCAGGGCTTCCGCAGTGTCGTCAAGGCTTGGCGAGACCTCGGACCGGACGCCGTCGACGTAAATGGCATTCGTGACAATGGGCATGATCACTCATTGTCCCCGAGACGCAGTAAGACCAAGGCAACCACGCTCGAGCGTGTCATAGCCATACGTGCGGCCACGCGGCCTACGCACGACAGCGCGATCGGGCCCGTTGCGCTTGCCGCAGCACCCAAACGATGGCCAGCATTTCGCGAGCAAACCCAAAAGGGCCTGCCCCTTTTGGCAACCCCCCCTTTGGCAACTCCCCTTTTGGCAACACTTTGCGTGAGGCTTGTCGAGTCCTTGACCCAATACACGGGATTGTGTCAGTGTGCATAGACCGAAAGACAACGTCGTCGATTGTGGAGGTTATTGTGTTCTACGGCTGGATCATGCTCATCGTCCTCTGTCTGGTCTACGCGTTAGGGATAGGGCCAGCCTTCTACGGCTTCGGCGTCACCCTGCCGTCGACTGCTGAAGCGCTCGATCTCACGCGGGTCGAAGCGTCCATAGCATTCTCGCTGATGGCTCTGCTGCTGGGCCTGAGCGGTCCGATCACCGCGCTGCTGCTACGAAAGATCGGGCCGCGTTTCACTATGGTGATCGGCAGCCTTCTGCTCGCTTCCGGGGCGGCACTCGTTGCCCTGAGCAGCTCGTTCATCGGCTACGTCGTCGGCGCTGGAGTCCTGATGGGCTTCGGACTCGGCTTCATGACCGTTCTGCCCGGTACCACGCTGATCACCACCTGGTTCGTCCGAAGGCGAGCGCTGGCGATGGGGTTCTTCCTCACCGCGGGAGGGCTCGGCGGCTTCGGCTTCGCCATCCTGATCCGCAGCCTTGAAGAGTCGACCGGCACGTACAGATCAGCGTGGTGGACGATGGCGATCAGCGCCCTGGTGGCCGGAGTACTGATTCTCTCGTTCGTCCGCCCCAGCCCAGCATCGATGGGGCAGTTCCCCGACGGGGTCAACCCCGACGAGGTCGTCGTTGAGGGTGGCAAGGTTCGGGCCGCGCGGAACTACCAGACTCCGGTGGACTGGCAAGCCGCCAAAGCGATGAGGACGGTCGTCTTCTGGCTCATCGTGTTCTGCAACGCCATGTTCGGACTGGGGCTGCAGGTCGCCAACAGCCAGCTGGTGGCGCACCTGACAAGCATGGGTGTCGCTGCCGCGCTCGCCGCCAGTGCATTGGGAACCATGGCCTTGGTCTCGGCACTTTCCCGCCTCCTGGGTGGCTTCATTGGCGACTGGGTGGAGCCGCGGTTCCTGCTCGGGGCCGGACTGGCTGGCCAGGTCGCCGGCATCCTGCTGCTGCTGAACGCCACTTCGACGGTTCAGGTGTACTCGGCGGTCGTGATCTTCGGAGCCGGCTATGGGTTCGCCTACCTGTCCGTCCCGCCGCTCGTCGCTAACTACTTCGGCGTCACGGCATACCCGACCCTGTTCGGCGTCGTGCTGCCGGTTGGCACGATCATTGGCGCCAGCGGGCCGCTGCTCGCGGGCGCGGTGTTCGACGCTACGGGTGGCTACGGACCGGTGTTCATCGGATTTGCGATCGCCGCCGCTGTTGGCTCGGTCGCGGCGTTCCTGTTCATCCGTCCGCCGAAGGCGCCGGAGCCGGCAGGCGGCGGCGTCGCTGCCGGTGAGGTTCCGGTCGGGAGCTGAGAGTTGAGAGGTGCGCGGGGCGCGTGCGGTCATTCGACCCGCGCGCCCCGTTGCTCGTTCACACCACGCTGAGCTCAGGCCCGTCGACTGGACGGCTCGTCGTCCGCGTAGTCCTGGTTCTCCACGGCGTCGTCGTCGGGCGCCTCATACTCCGGCCACTTGGCCAGATCCTCCTGCAGGCGGGGATCCCCCGAGAGTTCCCGCTCGAGCGCGCCGTAATTCGTGTCAGGGCTGAAGTACTTCAGCTCCCTGGCCACCTTGGTGTGCTTTGCCTTTTGACGGCCGCGCCCCATACGTGACCCCCTCATGATCAAGCCCGGAAGATCGACGCTGTCCCGGGACATTTCCGACGGAGAATGAAAAGACTGGGTCAGCCTATCACGCAGTGTTTGACTGCTGGTCGCCCAGTGCACCCCGCATGGACGCAGAGCGCGCGCACCAGGCGTGAGGCACCGGTGTCTGTTCAGGTGATGAGGCCCGCCACCAGAAACCCGAGTGTTGCCGCCCCGATGCCGAGCACGAGATTCGTCGTGATGCTCGCGGCGGCTACCACCGGGTGGCCGTCACGGATCAGTTGAATCGTTTCCACGCTGAGAGTGCTGAAGGTGGTCAGCCCGCCGCAGAAGCCCGTGACCAGGATGACCAGGAACTCGGTCTGGAGGACGCCGGCACTCGACAGGCTGACGAGGACACCGGCGAGCAGTGAACCGGCGATGTTGACCAGCAGCACGGGGGTCGGGAAATGGTCGGCGGCGACCATGCGGGTCGACCAATATCGCAACAGCGCGCCGAGTGAGCCGGCGAGCACGACGGATGCGATCAGGATCGGACTCATTCCTGAGCCCAGTCCGTGGACGACTCGCGCGGGTGCAGGCGTCCGCCGAGCCACAGTCCGGCGCTCGCCGCGATCAGGCCGACGACAATCGAAAGGGCTGCAAAAGACAGGGCGACAGACAGGGCACCGGCCTCGGTCAGGGTGACGGCCGCCACGGCCACGGCCGAGAAGGTGGTGAAAGAGCCGAGAAAACCGGCACCGAGTCCTGCCTTCAACCATTCGGGTCGGTCCGTGCTCCACCATCCGCCCACCGCGATACCGAGCGCGAGAGTGCCGATGGTGTTGATCAACAGGGTGCTGATCGGCGGTCCCGCCGCCGGCTGGGGAAGGCTCAGGTCAATCCAGAGCCGAAGAGCGGTCCCGGCGGCGCCGCCGACGGCCACGGCAACAAGCGTGCGCAGCACGCGCTACCTTTTCTCGGGCTTCGTGGTCAAGGGAGCGTGCGGTTTGCGCGTGACCGGGCGCATCGGCTCGCCGCTGCGATCCTGACCTGGCACGGGCCGTTGCGGTCGAGAGGTGATCCGCGAAGAGGAGTCGAGCAACCACGGGACGAGGGCGATCGTGACGCCGTGGCACGTCATCAACTCGTGCCTGAGCCTGCGCGCACGGTGGTTGTGCAGGGCGTGCTCCCACCAATGGCCGACGATGTACTGCGGGGTGTACACCGTGATCACCTCGGAACCGTGCGCGTCATGGCGGCCCTCGATGTATTCGATCAGGGGCTCACCGACATCGCGATAGGGGGACTCGATCACCCGCAGCGGCACGTGGATGTTCTGTTCCTTCCACTCGCGGCGCAAGGTATTGGTCGCCCTCTTGTCGATCGAAACATGCACCGCCTCGATCGACTGATGCCGGGCCGCGATCGCGTAGTCGAGGGCCTTCAGCACCGGCTTCTGCATGGTGCCGACCAGCACGATCGCGTGGTCGCCGTCATTGCCGAATCGGGTGATCGGATCGACCTCGAGTTGCGCACCGACATCTTTGTAGTAGCGGTTGATGTGCAACATCACCCAGTACAGGACCGGCATTATCACGAAGACCAGCCACGCACCATGGGTGAACTTGGTCACCGTGACGACGAGGAGCACGATGGCGGTCAGTGCCGCGCCGGTCGAGTTGATGAACAGGCCCCGAATGGCGGCCGGCCGGTCCGCGCAGCCCTCGCGCAGTTGGCGGCGCCAGTGTCGAATCATCCCCGTCTGTCCCAGCGTGAACGAGACGAAGACGCCGATGATGTAGAGCTGGATGAGCTGGCCGAGGTTGGCTTGAAACGTCACCAGGATGATGCCGGCGAAGATCGCCAGAACGATCATGCCGTTGGAGTAGACCAGACGGTCACCGCGGCTGAGCAGGGCCTTGGGAGCATATGAGTCGCGGGCCAGAACTGAGCCAAGGAGTGGGAACCCGTTGAAGGCCGTGTTCGCCGCCAGCAGCAGCACCACCGCGGTCGTGCCCTGGATGACATAGAACATGATCGCCGTGTTGCCGCCGAATGTCGCTGCGGCGACTTGGGCCATCAGGCTCCGCTGGGGCTCGGTGCCGCAGGCTTCCCAGCCGATCAGGTCACAGGGGTGCTCGGCGTAGTGCACGCCGGAGATCAGCGCCAGCGAGATCAGGCCGACGAAGAGGACGATCGCGATACCGCCCATCAGCACGAGAGTGCGCTGGGCATTCTTGACCTTGGGCCTGCGGAACGCAGGGACGCCGTTGGAGATCGCCTCCACGCCGGTCAGGGCGCTGCAACCAGACGAGAATGCGCGCAGCAGCAGCAGGATCACCGCGGCCTGGCCGAGTTCTTGCCCCTGCACCGTGTAGCCGGCGGACTCGGCGATGGGAGGGTCACCCAGCAGGGTGCGGGCGAGGCCGACGACGATCATGATGACGACGCTGCCGATGAACAGGTAGGTGGGCCAGGCGAAGGCCTTGCTGGATTCGCGGACGCCCCTCAGGTTGATCGCGGCAAGCAGGATGACGAAGAAGACGGCCATCTGCACCCGGAGCCCGTCCAGCTCCGGGAATGCCGAGATGATGTTGTCCACGCCGCTGGCGACGGATACGGCAACGGTGAGGATGTAATCGACCAGCAGTGCGGAGGCGACAACAAGGCCCGCCTTCTCACCGAGGTTCTTGTGCGCCACCTCGTAGTCGCCGCCACCGGATGGGTAGGCCTTGATCAATTGGCGATAGCTGGCGACGACGACGACCAGCAATACGACCACCGCCAAGGCAACCCACGGCGCGAAACTGAGGAAAGCGAGTCCGCCGAGCGTCAGGATCAGCAGAAGCTCCTGGGGCGCGTAGGCAACGGAAGAGAGCGGGTCGCTCGCAAAAATCGGCAGTGCGAGGTGTTTGGGAAGCAGTTGTCCCTCAAGTTTCCCTGAGGGGAGTCGCTCACCAATCAGCCACCGTTTCGGCGACCTCGGGGCATTGGTCACGAGCGAGAACACTACTCCCAAGTTCGGCAATTGCAAACAACGGCTTTCCGGCTCGGGTCGGCAGTCGGCGGGATCAGCGCGCCGTCACCGCCGTCACCGCCGCCACCCTGGGCGCGGCGCCGCGCGGTGTTCTGCGACCCATGCGCCGGTGGGCGACGCCGCATGGGTCGCAAACGGGCGCATGGCGTTCGCTCAGGTGGTCACGAGCTCCGTGTCCGCCGGGGTGGCGGCGCCCCGAGGCAGAGTGAACAGTGGGATGGTCAGACCGCACAGGGGTCCGATCAGCAGTGCGAAGGCCAGGGTACCGATTCCGACGGAGCCGCCTAGCAGCCAGCCGATCAACAGCACGATCCCTTCAAGCGTCGTGCGCACCAGCCAGATGGGCAGTCCCGTGCGGGCGACCAGTCCGGTCATGAGTCCGTCCCGCGGACCGGGACCGCGGTCGGCCCCGATGTACAGCCCCGTGGCTACCGCGATCGCGAGAATGCCACCGCTCAGCAACAGGATCCGCAGCCACAGTTCGAGACCGGTCGGGATCAACCACAGCCCGAGTTCGGCTGCCGGGCCGACGATCAGGGCATTGAGCACGGTGCCGATGCCGGGTCGCTGACGAATCGGAATCCACAGCAGCAGCACGATGCCGCTCAGCAGCACCGTGATCACGCCGAAGCCCCAGCCGGTGCGCGCGTCGATGCCCTGGCTGAGGACGTCCCACGGCGCAACGCCCAATCCGGCGCGCAGGATCATGCCGATGCCGATCCCGTACAACACGAGGCCGAGCAGCAACTGAGAATAGCGCTGAGTCGTCAGCCGGCGGAGGTTCACGACTCAATGCAATCTCGGAATTGGACTTCTTACAAGTAGCCAATAGTCCTATAGTGGCCTCATGATCACGATCTCCGCGCGAGCATTGGCCTTGTTGATGACCGACTGGCGGGGGTTCGGCGCCGTCGCTGCCTATCTGGCGCTCTCGGATCGCATCCGGCTTCTCATCCTCGATGGCCGCATCCCATACGGCGCCCGGATTCCCGCCGAGCGCGACCTCGCCGCCCAGCTCGGGGTCAGCCGTACGACGGTGACCGCCGCCTACAACCAGCTGAGGCTGACCGGACACCTCGACAGTGTGCGCGGCTCCGGCAGCATTGCCACGCTGCCCGCCGGCGCGGTCGCACTGACCGACACCGTCCATGTCGGACATGACGGACCTCAGCAAGGCGTCGATGCCCGCCCTCCCCCGACTGGTCGAGGTCGCCGCTCAGGCCGCCGCCGAACTCGGCGCCTACCTCCGCGACACGGGGTTCGACCCGATTGGCCTTCCCGTGCTGCGGCAGGCGATCGCCGATCGCTACACTGCGCGCGGTCTGCCGACCACGCTCGAGCAGGTCATGGTCACCGTCGGAGCGCAGCACGCGATCGCACTGGTCTCGCGCACCCTGCTGAACCGGGGCGATCGCGTCCTGGTGGAGGCGCCCAGTTATCCGCACGCCTACGATGCGCTGCGCGGCGCCGGAGGTCGACTCATCGCAGCCCCCGTCACGGTCGGGCAGGGCTGGGATGCCGCGATGCTCGAGCAGATCCTGCAGCGATCCTCGCCCGCGCTCGGCTATCTGATGCCGGACTTCCACAACCCGACCGGAGAATCGATGCCCGCCGAACTGCGCGAGCAGGTTCTGGAGATGGCGGCCGCCCAGGGCACCGTGCTGATCGCCGACGAGACCATGGCGGAGCTCGAGCATCGACCGGACCTCGAATCCGCTGCCGTTCGCGGCCTACGGTCCTGGGGCGATCACCATCGGATCGGTGGGCAAGACCGTATGGGGTGGTATCCGGGTCGGCTGGATCCGTGCCGAGGCGGGGATGATCCAGAAACTGGTGCGTGCTCGCTCGGCGGGGGATCTGGGCACCCCCGTGCTCGAGCAGCTGATGGTGCGTCGACTGCTCGAGGAATTCGATGGAGTGCTGGATCTGCGGCGAGCGCAGCTTCGTGCCGGTCGCGACCACCTGGTAGCCGCGCTCCGCTCGCGCTTTCCCGAATGGGACGTGCCAGCGCCCGATGGCGGGCTGACCCTGTGGGTGGGCCTTGGCCGACCCGTCAGTTCCCAACTGACGCTGGCCGCCCGGCAGCGGGGGCTGCTGCTGGCGGCGGGACCGCGCTTCGGGATCGACGGTGCCTTCGAGCGCTTCCTGCGGATACCGTTCAGCGTCGGGATCGAGGAACTGGATATCGCAGTTGACGCGCTCGCGGCGGCCTGGTCGGATCTGGCCGGCATTCCGACCATCGACGGCAACTACTTCGCGGATGTCATCTAGGGCTTGACGGCGAGACGGGCTGTACTGCGCAGCTCCGCGAATGCCGCGGGGATGAACGTGGCGAGCGGGACGGAGGATTCGCCCACCATCCACTTGTGCATCGCGAGCCGAATGGCGCCCCCCGCGAGCGTGACGATGATCCGGGCCTGGTCTTCGGAGACGGAACCCACGTCCGGCGAACCGAGCCGGGATGCGATCTGGTCAACCAGATAACCCTCCAACTCGACCAGCCGCATCACCTGACGCAGCATCAGGTCAGGGTTCTGCGCGATCAGATCGTGGCGCTTGCGCTGCACGTCACCCACGTCGGATGACTGGTCGAACAGTGCGGTCGTGTAGCGCTCGATGCTGTCGAGAATCGACGCCGCAGTGCTCCCCGCCAGCGCGATATCGAGTTCCTCCCGACTGGGCTTCTGCCGAGGCGCGCCAAGAACCGCATCCTCCTTGCGGGAGAAGTGATTGAAGAAGGTTCGCGGCGACACGCCGGCGAGGGCACTGATCTCCTCAATCGTGAGGGCCTCGATACCGCGCGCAGTGCTCAACTCGACCGCGGCTGTCTCGATGGACAGGCGCGTAGCCAGCAGCTTCTGCTGGCGAAGTCCCATTTGGTGCACATTCGGAATTATTGCATAATGTGAATCGAAGCGATCCGCGTCGATCGCACTCTCCCTCCCCCCCCAACAAGGATTCGAGTCCGCCATGCACTTGTTTGCCGTCTTCAGTCTCCGCAACCGGGCACTGATCGCCCTTGTCACCATCGCGGTAGCCGTCTTCGGCGGGATGGCGATGGTCAACCTCAAGCAGGAGCTCGTCCCGTCGATCAGCTTCCCGCAGCTGGTGATCGTCACGGCTTACCCCGGTGCCTCGCCTGAGGTGGTCAATCAGGACGTCTCGTCGCCGGTGGAGACCGCGATCCAGGGGGTTCCCGGGCTGGAGGGGACGGTGGCGACCTCCAGTACCAACCTCTCGGTGATCAATGCGACCTTCAGCTACGAGACCGACCTGAACACCGCAGAGCAGAAGATCAGCCAGGCGATCAACCGGATCAAGTCAAGACTGCCCGCCGGCGTCGAGCCGAATGTGGTGGCATTCAGTTTCGACGACTTCCCCATCGTCCAGATCGCGGTATCCGGCGGCGAAGCCGACCGATTGGCTGCCGAGTTGAAGGCCAACGTCATCCCCGACATCCAGGACATCGCCGGTGTCCGCGAGGCAACGCTGATCGGCGCAGTCGGCCAGCGGGTTTCCATCGTCCCCGACATTCGTGCTCTCGCCGCCGCCGGCCTGACGACGCAGTCGATCTCCCAGGCCTTCACTCAGAGCGGGGTGCTGATCCCGGCCGGTTCCGTGACCGAGGATGAACTGACCTACTCGGTGCAGGCCGGCAGCCGCCTGGGTTCCGTCGATGAGATCAAGAGCCTGCCGGTTTTCGGGAAGGCCGGAGTCACCACGATCGGCGACGTCGCCGATGTGGCGATCATCGACGACCCGGTGACCTCCTACGCGATGGTGAACGGCGAGGATGCACTCACGATCGCCGTCACCAAGCTGCCGTCGGCCAACACGGTGGAGGTCTCCAAGGCCGTCAACGACATGCTTGCGGACTTCGAAGCAGCCGTCCCCGGTGCGACCTTCACGGTGGTATTCGATCAGGCGCCCTTCATCGAGGAGTCGATCAGCTCGCTCACCCAGGAGGGCCTGCTCGGTCTGGCCTTCGCGGTCATCGTGATCCTGGTGTTCCTGTTCTCGGTCCGGTCGACGATCGTCACCGCGATCTCGATCCCCACCTCATTGCTGATCACTTTCGTCGGTCTGCAGTTCGCCGGCTACTCCCTGAACATCCTCACCCTTGGCGCCGTGACGATCGCCATCGGTCGCGTCGTGGACGACTCCATCGTTGTCATCGAGAACATCAAGCGACACCTCGAGTACGGCGAAGAGAAGCTCGCCGCGATCACGACCGCGGTCAGGGAGGTCGCCGGGGCGATCACTGCGTCAACGATCACCACGGTCGCGGTGTTCATACCCATCGCCCTCGTCGGCGGTTCAACGGGAGAGTTGTTCCGGCCCTTCGCACTGACGGTGACGATCGCGCTGATGGCCTCCCTGGTGGTCGCACTGACCATCGTGCCGGTACTCGCGTACTGGTTCCTGCGCCCATCCAAGAGCGTCCGCGATGCCCAGATCCAGGGTCTGCCCTCCGCACGGGGAGACGATGAGCACGAGAAGGAGACCTGGCTGCAGCGGATCTACCTGCCGATCATCCGGTGGACCCTCAGGTTCCCGGTTGTCACTCTGCTGGTGGCGCTGCTGGTACTGGGTGGAAGTGTTGCGATGGTGCCGCTCATGAAGACGAACTTCCTCGGCTCGACCGGCCAGAACTCGCTCTCGGTTGCTCAGGAAGTCCCCCAGGGTGCCAGTCTGGACGCCCAGTTGGCGACGGCGACCAGGGCAGGCGAGATCATCCGCGATGTGCCGGGCGTCGATGTCGTCCAGGTCTCGGTCGGCTCCAGTGGCAGCGCATTGCGGGACGCGTTCCTCGGTGCGGGCGGGGCGATCAGCTACTCGATCACGACCAACCCCGATTTCGATCAGGACGTGCTGCAGGATGAGGTCCGCGCGGCCCTGAGTGAGGAGTTCGATCCCGAGACCCTCACCATCGCAGGCGGCCAGGGAGTCGCCGGTGCCAGCGACATCGCGATCGATGTGACCGCCCCGGACGGCGTGACGCTGGCCGACGCGAGCGACGCGCTGCTCGCCTCGCTGTCCGACCTCGACGGGATCAAGCAGTATTCCAGCAACCTCTCCACCACGCGCAGTTACATCGCGGTCGAGGTTGACCGTGACAAGGCCGCCGCGGCCGGACTCACCGAGATCCAGGTCTCCTCCATCGTCAATGCCGTCATGCTGCCGGCGAAGGTGGGATCCATCATCATCAGTGAGCAGTCCTACGCCGTGTACCTGACGTCGGATGACGTGCCGACGACGAAGGACGGTCTGGAGGAACTGCTGATCCCGACGCTGGCCGGTCCGGTCGCCCTCGCCGACATCGCAACCGTGGCGGTGACCGAGGGACCGGCTTCGATCACGACCATCAAGGGACAGCGCAGCGCGACCCTTTCGGTCACTCCCGCTGACGACAACATCGGGACCGCGTCGGCCTCGGTCCAGCAGGCCATCGACGACACCGAGCTGCCGGTGGGGGCAACCGCCACGATCGGCGGAGTGGCGGCCAGCCAGGCCGATGCCTTCAGCCAGCTGGGTCTTGCAATGCTGGCGGCGATCCTGATCGTCTACATCGTGATGGTGGCGACCTTCGGCAGCCTGCTGCAGCCGCTGCTGCTGCTGGTCTCCGTGCCCTTCGCGGCAACCGGTGCCATCGCCCTGCAGGTGATCACCGGAATTCCGCTCGGCGTGCCTTCACTGATCGGCGTGCTGATGCTGATCGGTATCGTCGTGACGAACGCGATCGTTCTGGTGGATCTGGTCAACCAGTACAGGGAGCGAGGAAAGTCCGTGCGTGACGCCCTGATTCTGGGTGGTGGTCGCCGTCTGCGCCCCATTCTGATGACGGCCCTCGCGACGATTTTCGCCCTGACGCCGATGGCGCTCGGCATCACGGGTCACGGCGGCTTCATCTCGCAACCGCTCGCCATCGTGGTGATCGGCGGTCTGGTCTCGTCCACGCTGCTCACGCTGGTGGTGCTGCCGGTGCTCTACTACGTTGTTGAAGCCCCGCGTGAGCGTCGCCGCCTGGCCCGCCACGAGGCTGTCGCGGTTCTCGACGCCAACAGCTAGCCCGGCTGCTCCCGGTCGACGGTCATCCGGATCGCCGACCGGGAGCAAGCGGTGACGCGCCCGGAAGCGGGAGGCGGCGAGGCGTTTCGAACTTCACGCTCCGGGCGGATCGGCCAAGTCCTTGGCGAAGCACAGGCTGGTGGGGTCGCCGATGTACTGACCGAACAGCGGGATCGGCCGGTAACCGAGGCTCGTGTAGAGTCCGATCGCTTCGGGCTGTTTGCGGCCCGTCTCCAGACGCAGATCCCGCACACCATGGGTTCGTGCGGAATCCTCTGCGGCCGCTACCAGCGTCTTGGCGGCGCCGCGACCCCGAGCCCACTCGTGCACGAACATCCGCTTCAGCTCGGCTCGGCCATCGGGTTCCCGAACGAGGGCGACCATGCCGAGTGCTTGGCCATTCTCGTCGCGAGCCACCCAGACCGTCGAATTCGCTGCCGCGAGCGCCTCCGGCCCGATCGTGAATATGCTTTCCTGGGGATATAGAGCGGCGTGGAAGACATCGCTCGCGCTGACCAAAGCGTAGACATCCGGGCTGTTCGCTGCTTCGACCTGGACGGTGATCATGCGATTCAGCTTATCGACGCACGGGTTGCCCGTCGTGCCGGTTCGTGACTTCTGTCTCGGGATGGGGTAATGTTGACCAGTCGGCTCAAGACACCGCGGGATCGCTCGCGGATGGGTTTGTAAGTCTTGCGGGCCGGTTTCACCATCAATCGATGTCGTGAATTTCACAATGTGTGAACGGCCCCGGCCAGCATTGCCCGGGTTCCTACAGTGCTGCAGCGCTTTGTGCGGCTGCGCTGCCATGCGTCCAGATGAACCCAGGAAGAACTATGCCCACTCAGAAGAAGCCGGCCACCAGCCGCACCACCGCGCCGCACGGTCAGAAGGTCGCGGGCAAGTCCCGTCCGGCCACCAGCGGCAGTCGGAGCCCGGGTCACCGCGGCCACCGCCCCGAGGCGGAAGGCGCCGCCCCCAAGAAGCAGCGTTGGAATGCCGACGAGCGCGCCGCCCGCGCCGCCGAGGCCACCCGCAATGACCGCGGCGACCGCAATGACCGCTCCGCCAACAGTGAGCGCAAGGTTGCCCGAGACGGCTACCAGCCCCGCGGTGAGCGTCGCGGTGATGGCGACCGTGACCGCAATGGGTCGGGTCGTCCCAACTGGGAGCCCCGTCAGGGTGGCGGTTCCTACCGCGGCGACCGCAATGACCGTCCGATCCGCAGCACTGCTGACCGCGCGGATCGTCCTGCCCGTTCCTACGATGACCGGCCCCGCCGCGACTACGGCGATCAGGGTTCGCGTCCGGCTCGTGAGGGCTACCAGCGTCCCGAGCGGCCCGCTTACGGCGACCGTCCGGTCCGCAGCACTGCTGACCGCGCGGATCGTCCTGCTCGTGAGGGTTATCAGCGCACCGAGCGGCCCGCTTACGGTGACCGTCCGGTCCGCAGCACTGCTGACCGCGCGGATCGTCCTGCCCGTTCCTACGATGACCGGCCCCGCCGCGACTACGGCGATCAGGGTTCGCGTCCGGCCCGTGAGGGCTACCAGCGTCCCGAGCGCACCGAGCGCTGAGCGCCCGCTTACGGTGACCGGCCGAACCGCGCCGCCGGTGAGCGTTCGGATCGTGCTGGCCGTCCGGTCCGCGGCGATGCAGACCGTCCCCGCCGTTCCTTCGATGATCGTGCTGAGCGCGCGCCGCGTCGTGATTCCGGTTCGGATTTCTACCCCAAGCGCGACGAGCGCAGCTACACCCCGCAGGACGACGTCGTGCTCGAACGGCTGGAGGCGCAGGCGACGGTTGCCTCGGATGTCGTCGATGTGAGCTTCACGGATCTCGGCCTCGGCGGCAACATCGTCCGGGAACTCGGTCTGCTCGGAGCGGCAAGCCCGTTCCCGATCCAGGCGGCAACCATCCCGGATGTGCTCGCCGGCAGGGACGTCCTCGGCCGCGGTCGCACGGGCAGTGGCAAGACAATCGCCTTCGGTGCCCCGCTCGTCGAGCGACTGATGGAGAACAACGGTGGCAAGAACCGCAAGATGGGCCGCAAGCCCCGGGCGCTGATTCTCGCGCCGACTCGCGAGCTGGCCCTGCAGATCGACCGCACGGTGCAGCCGATCGCCCGCTCGGTCGGGCTGTTCACCACTCAGATCTACGGCGGCGTCCCCCAGCACCGCCAGGTCAGTGCCCTGCAGCGTGGTGTCGACATCATCGTTGGCACGCCGGGACGCATCGAGGACCTCGTCGAGCAGGGTCGCCTCGACCTGTCCGAGGTCATCGTGACAGTCCTCGATGAGGCCGACCACATGTGCGACCTCGGTTTCCTGGAGCCGGTGCAGCGCATCCTGCGGTTGACCGCTGAGGACGGCCAGAAGCTGCTCTTCTCCGCAACGCTCGACCGCGGGGTCGCCTCGCTCGTCGATGAGTTCCTGACGGACCCCGCCGTGCACGAGGTCGCCGGTGAGGACCAGGCGTCTTCGACGATCGATCACCAAGTGCTGCTGATCGAGCAGCGCGACAAGTTCGCGGTGATCGAGGATCTGGTCGCGAGTGGTGGGAAGACGCTGATCTTCGCCCGCACTCGGGCCTTCGCCGAACAACTGGCCGACCAGCTGGAGGATTCGGGAATTCCGGCCACCAGCCTGCACGGCGACCTGAACCAGTCTCGTCGCACCCGGAACCTCGGCCTGCTGACCAGCGGCAGGGTCAACGTCTTGGTTGCCACCGATGTCGCTGCCCGTGGCATCCACATCGATGACATCAGCCTGGTCATCCAGGCCGACCCGCCCGACGAGTACAAGACGTACCTGCACCGCTCCGGCCGCACTGGCCGCGCCGGCAAGCAGGGCACGGTCGTGACACTGATCACCAAGCCGCGTCGTCATCGGATGGAGGAACTGCTGACTCGCGCCGAGATCGAGGCGGACTTCGTGTCGGCCCGCCCAGGCGACGAGCACCTGGCCCTCCTCGGCCAGGCCTAACCACCCCCTCCACCCCCTGGGTGTCGGAAGTGCAGGAGAGTTCCTGCGACACGCCGTTGACAGTGCGATGTCGGCGGCGCGTCGTGTCAGTTCTCCTGCACTTCCGTCAGGCACCGGAGGGTGCGGGCGGGGGCGGCCGCCTGCGGCCTGCGGTGCTGTTCCTGGCACCGCTGAAGCAGAACGGACCGCTGGCGGGACGACGGTCGGACTTCAGCTCTCAGCGGGCTGGCGCCCACAGGCGGCCACTCACTCGCCGAAGGTGATCGCCTCCGCGTCTGACTGCGGGTTGTCGGGGGTGGGCTTCTCGACCGGGCTGAGGGTGCGGCGGAAGCTGACGGTGAGCACGGCGGCGATCGCAACGGCGATGGCACCGAAGTAGAACGGCACGTTGGAGCCGAAGGTGCCGGCGAGGGCGGCCGCGGTGGGCGGGGCGATCGCACCGCCCATGAATCGCACACCGGAGTAAGCCGACGAGGCGACCGCCCGGGGAAGGTCGCTGGCTTCCATGATCGCCTCGGTGAGCAGGGTGTTGACCAGACCGAGCTGGAGGCCTGCGATGATCACGAGAACGACCAGTACCGGCGTGTTGTGCACGAATACCCCCGCAGCGATCAGCGTGAGCGCAATGGTGGCCAGGACAACCCAGAGCACCCGCAGCGGCGAGTAACGGTGCGCCAGCGTCGGCGCGGCGAAGACGCTGGTGAGCGCCACCGCGATGCCCCAGCCCGTGAAGACCAGACCGATGCCGAGGGCGGTGAAGCCGAGCGGGTAGGGCGTGTACGACATCAGCACGAAGAAGCCCATGTTGTAGAAGAACGCCACGATGGCGAGCACGAGGATCGCGGGCACCCGGAGCGCTTTGAACGGTGCGGTGACCGAGCTCGGGGCCGTCGGGACGCCCTTGTCCTTCAGCAGCACCACGATTGCGATGAACGCGATTGTCATCAGCACGGATGTTCCGAAGAACGGGGCATGCCATTCGATCTGGCCGAGCAGGCCGCCGATCAATGGTCCGACCGCGATGCCGAGCCCCAGCGCAGCCTCGTACAGGATGATCGCGGGACCCGTGCCGCCACGAGCGGAAGCGACTATCGAGGCGAGGGCAGTAGAGATGAAGAGGGCGTTACCCAGACCCCAGAACGCGCGGCAGATGATCAGCCACTCGATGGTCGGCGCGAAACCGGCGGCGGTGCTGGCGAGCACGATGATCGTGAGACCGCTCAGGAGGGTTGCTCTGGTGCCGATGCGCGATGAGACCCAGCTGGTGAAGAACATCGCGATGCCGGTGATCACCAGATAGCTGGTGAACAGCAGTGAACTCTGCGTCCGGGTCGCCCCCATGTCATGGGTGAGCGCCGGCAGGATCGGGCTGACCAGGCCGATCCCCATGAACGCGATCATCGCGGCGAAGGCGACAGCCCAGACCGCTTTCGGCTGGTCGAAGATCGTACTGTCACGTTCAGCGCTGCTCGTGGTCATCGGGTATTGCCTGCTTTCTGGATCTGGGTTCGGATGATGTCGGCGGCCCGGCGGACCACCGCTTCCTCTTCTGAGGTCAGTGCCGCCGACAGTGGCTCGAGGGCGTGGGCGATCTGGCTGCGCCACAGCTGCAGCGCCGCCCGTCCGTCCTCGGTGATGTGCACGATCGCGACCCGCCCGTCGTGGGGATCGTTCTCGCGCACGACCAACCCGTCCGCCTCGAGCACGAGGGTGAGTTTCGTGGTGCCCGGCTGGCTCAGCCGCTCGTAGTCGGCAAGGTCGCCGATTCGCATGGGGCCGACATTCTCCAGGGTGCCGAGAACACGGTACTGGGCTGAGGAGCGGCCGTCCGCAAAATGCCGGGTGGCAAGGCGGGTCAGGCGATTGGTGTCGATGATCAACTCAAGGAGCGGGTTGGGCAGTTCGGCGGCCATCCCAGAAACATAGCATGGTTATATAACCTCGCTATGCAAACGGGGCCGAGACGGCGTCGCGGCAGCTGGTCAGCTCAGCGACAGCAGGCCGGCGGCGCTCAGAGCGAGGCCGAGACCCGCCCACTGCACTGGCGCGATCCGCTCCTTCAGTACGACCGCCGCCAGCAGGATCGTACCGGCCGGGTACATCGCGGTCAGCACCCCCATCACCGACAGCTCGCCGAGGCGGATGCCCAGCAGCAGCAGACCGTTGCCGACGGCGTCGATGACCCCGCAGATCACCGCGAACCGGATTCCGAGTGGCCACGAGGGCGGCCTCGCGTCGGTGGACCCGAACGGCGTCCCGGTACCCGAGCGCGAGCGGAACCAGAGCAGGGCGATGATGGTCCCCATGATCGCGGCGTTCGTGATGCGGTTGAAGAGCAGCGGTATCAGACCGGAGTCCGCGGGGCTCTGGTCGATCAGGATCAGGAAGACGCCGATCATCAGCCCGGAACCGATCGCCATCAGAACTCCGCGGAGGCTCGGCCTGATGGCACCCTTCTCCGGAACGAAGCCGACCAGCACCACCGCGATCAGGGCGATGCCGAGGGCGAGATAGCCGAGCGGCTGCAGGCGCTCGCCGCCGAGCAGGCCCCAGGCAAGTGGAACGATCGCCGAGACGATCGCGGTCAGCGGCGACAGATAAGCAATACGGCGATG
>CAVPES010000001.1:0-13753 GCA_963703545.1 uncultured Actinomycetota bacterium | reverse complement strand
TCGATGCAGCCCGTGGGAAGCCCCGTTGCACCGTGTCGTTTGGTCACTTCGTGGCCGAGCATGGTGCCGACCGCGCGTTCGGTGTTGCGGATCGGCAGTTCGATGATGACGGGTTCCACATTCTCCAGTGCCGAAGCTGCCATCCGGATGAGCTGGTTGTCGAAGTGCTTCTCCAACTCGTGTCTCTGGCCGATCATTCTGCGGCGGGGCTCATCCGGGCCGAAACGCGGGCCTTCCAGAACGGGGCTCAGATCCAGCCCCGAGGCCTTCCAGTGCGTCACCGCGGCATCGACGTCCAGCATCTCGCTGTGGCCGATCGCCTCCTCCAGGGAGTGGAAGCCGAGTTCGGAGAGGTATTCGCGGATCTCCTGAGCGAGGAATTCGAAGAAGTTGACCACGAACTCCGGCTTCCCGCTGAAGCGGGCGCGCAGCTCGGGGTTCTGGGTGGCGACGCCGACGGGGCAGGTGTCGAGGTGGCAGACCCGCATCATCACGCAGCCGGAGACGACGAGGGGCGCCGTGGCGAAGCCGAACTCCTCAGCGCCGAGGAGCGCTGCGATCACGACATCGCGACCCGTCTTCAGCTGACCGTCGACCTGGACGACGACTCGGGAGCGCATGCCGTTGAGCATCAGCGTCTGCTGGGTCTCGGCCAGACCGATCTCCCAAGGCGTGCCGGCGTGCTTGAGCGAGTTCAGCGGGCTCGCGCCGGTGCCGCCGTCGTGGCCGGAGACCAGAATGACGTCGGCGAGAGCCTTCGCGACTCCGGCGGCGACCGCGCCGATTCCCGATTGGCTCACCAGTTTGACGTGCACCCGGGCGTCGGGGTTGGCCCGCTTGAGGTCGTACACCAACTGCTTGAGGTCCTCGATGGAGTAGATGTCGTGGTGCGGGGGCGGCGAGATCAGCCCGACCCCGGCAGTCGCATGCCGGGTGCGGGCCACCCACGGGTACACCTTGGTCGGCGGCAGCTGGCCGCCTTCGCCGGGCTTGGCACCCTGCGCCATCTTGATCTGGATGTCGTCGGCGTGAGTCAGGTACATCGAGGTGACGCCGAACCGGCCGGAGGCGACCTGCTTGATCGCACTGCGGCGACGGGGGTCGAGCAGTCGATCGCTGTCCTCGCCGCCCTCGCCGGTGTTGCTCTTGGCACCCATGCTGTTCATCGCGATGGCGAGGTTCTCGTGCGCCTCCTGCGAGATCGAGCCGTAGCTCATGGCCCCCGTCGAGAACCGCCGCACGATCGACTCGACGGATTCCACCTCGTCGAGGGGCACGACGGGGCGCACGCCGGTTCTCAGGGTGAAGAGGCCGCGCAGGGTCATCAACTGCTCCGCCTGCTGGTCGACCAGCGCGGTGTACTCGCGGAAGACGTCGTAACGACGCTCTCGGGTGGCATGCTGCAGCCGGAACACCGTCTCCGGGTTGAACAGGTGCGGCGCCCCACCCCGCCGCCACTGGTATTCGCCGCCGGTTCTCAGTCGCTCATGCGGGGTGGCGACGGCATCGGCGGGGTACGCCTCGCGGTGACGCTGGGCATTCTCGGCGGCGATGACGTCGATGTCCACGCCGCCGAGCTTGCTCGGCGTGCCGGTGAAGTAGCGCTCGATGAAGGCGGCACTGAGTCCGACCGCTTCGAAGGCCTGCGCGCCGGCATACGACGAGACGGTCGAGATGCCCATCTTGGACATGATCTTGAGCACGCCCTTGCCGAGCGCCTTGATCACGTTGTAGACGGCACGCTCGGGGGTGATCCCGGTGATCATGCCGCTGCGGACCAGCTGCTCGCAGGTCTCCATTGCCAGGTACGGGTTGATCGCCGAGGCGCCGTAGCCGATCAGGGTCGCCACATGGTGCACTTCGCGAACGTCGCCGGCCTCGACGATCAGGCCGACCTTCATCCGGTTCTCTGTGCGGATCAGGTGGTGATGCACAGCGGCCAGCATCAGCAGGGAGGGAATCGGCGCGAGATCGACAGTGGAATCACGGTCCGAGAGCACGATGAAATTCGCTCCGGCCTCGATCGCGCTGTCGACTTCCGCGCACATGGTGTCAAGGCGCTGCTGCATGGCCTGCTCGCCGCCGTCGACCTGGTACAGGCCCCTGATGGTGACCGTGCCGCCGGATCCCGGGGTCGCCACATGCTGGATCTTCGCCAACTCATCGTTGTCGATCACGGGGAAGTCCAGGATGATCTGCCGGGCATGTGCCGGGGTCGCCGTCAGCAGGTTGAGCTCGGGGCCGAGGCCGAAGCCCAGCGAGGTGACGACCTCTTCGCGGATCGAATCGAGCGGCGGATTGGTGACCTGGGCGAACTGCTGGGTGAAATAGTCGAAAAGCAGTCTCGGTCGCTCGGAGAGCACAGCGATCGGGGTGTCCGATCCCATCGCGCCCAGCGGCTCCATCCCGTTGATCGCCATCGGCGTCAACAGGATCCGCACCTCCTCTTCGGTGTAGCCGAAGGTGCGCTGACGGCGCACCACCGAAGCCGGGGTGTGCACGATGTGCTCACGATCGGGCAGATCTCGCAAATGGATCCGTCCCGCCTCCAGCCACTCGGCATAGGGATGCTCGGCAGCGAGCGCGGACTTGATCTCCTCGTCCTCGATGATGCGGCCGGCCGCGGTGTCCACCAGAAACATCCGTCCAGGGCGCAGGCGGCCCTTTCGCACCACTTTGGCGGGGTCGACGTCCAGGATGCCGATCTCGGAACCGAGCACGACCAGACCATCGTCGGTGACCAGATATCGTCCCGGCCGCAGTCCGTTGCGGTCGAGGGTGGCACCGATCAGGGTGCCGTCCGTGAATGCCATCGCGGCCGGGCCGTCCCACGGTTCCATCAGAGTCGAGTGGTATTCGTAGAAGGCTCGTTTGGCCGGATCGATCTCGGTCTGGTTCTCCCATGCCTCGGGCACCATCATCATCATCGCGTGCGGCAAGGAGCGGCCGGACAGAGCCAGCAGCTCCAGCACCTCGTCGAAGGATGCGGAGTCGCTGGCACCCGGGGTGATTATCGGGAAGATCGGGCGCAGCTCGCCCAGCAGCTCGGACTCCAGCTGCGACTGCCGGGCCCGCATCCAGTTGCGATTGCCCGCCACCGTGTTGATCTCGCCGTTGTGCGCGATCATCCGCAGCGGCTGCGCAAGCGGCCAGGACGGGAAGGTGTTGGTCGAATACCGCGAATGCACGATCGCCAGAGTCGAACTGAAGCGCTCGTCCGACAGGTCGGGGTAGAACGGCTCCAGCTGCAGCGTCGTCACCATCCCCTTGTAGACGATGGTTCTGCTGGAGAGCGACATGAAGTAGGTGTTCAGGCGTCGCTCTGCGAGTTTGCGGAGCCGGAAGGCCGACCGATCGAGCTCGATGCCGCTGAGCGGCTGACCGTCGGCGCCGGTGCGCAGTGAGCTCAGGAAGAGCTGGCCGAAGGCCGGCATCGCGGCGCGCGCGAGGGTGCCGAGCACGTCGGGCTCGATGGGGATCTCCCGCCAGCCGAGGACCTGGAGGCCCTCATCCTCCGCGATGGCCGCGATGGCGGCCTTGATCTCGTTTCGGTCATCGACTTCAAGCGGCAGGAATGCGTTGCCGACGGCGTAGCTGCCGACCGGGGGCAGGTCGAATTCCGTGACGGCGCGGAGGAAGTCGTCGGGGATCTGGGACATGATCCCGGCGCCGTCTCCGGTGCCGGCGTCGGAGCCGATGGCACCGCGATGCTCGAGGTTGCGCAGCACGCCGAGGGCGTTCCGAATGATGTCGTGTCCGGCGGTTCCGCGCAGGGTCGCGACCATGGCGAGTCCGCACGCGTCCTTCTCCGCGGCGGGGTCGTAAAGACCGACCATCCCGGGGAGCGTGCTGAAACGCGGATACGGTGACTCATCAACCACCATCGGTGACCATCCTCACGAGGAGCTTGGGGTGTGCTGGGGCTGCGACGGCCCAGTTGCGAGACGGAGAGCCGACTGCTGTCGGCGAAAGCGGAAGTCGGGGTCGCCTGAAACCGGTTCGGAACGGCGCCGAATGCACTTGTGATGCCGGCGCGACGTGTCACGAGAGTGTGACTGTGGCGCCCTTGCCGTGATCGACGAAGAGTTCACCGTCGTCATCGGAGTCTACCTCAGGCTGGTCGCCCGGCTTGCTCCTGCCCGGCGAATAGACCGTCAACTCGTCACCGGGATGCCGACGGCCCTGGACGATGAAGATGACCAGACCGAGAATCAGCGCGAAGAGGGCAGCCCAGGCGTTGGAGCGCAGGCCGAGGATGACCTCGCTCGGGTCCAGCCGGTACGCCTCGAAAACGAACCGCCCCAGCCCGTACCAGACCAGGTATATGCCGAGCACCCTGCCCCAGCGATACCTCCGATAGTGCTCGAGGGCGAGGATGAGCAGCACGCCGGCCAGGTTCCAGAGTCCCTCGTAGAGGAACATCGGGTGGAAGAGGGTGCCCTCGGGCAGTCCGACCGGGTAGGCCGGGTTGCTCGGGTCGATCAGCAGGCCCCAGGGCACATCGGTGGGCGTCCCGAAGAGCTCCTGGTTGAACCAGTTGCCGAGGCGTCCCATCGCCTGCGCGACGAGGAGGCCGGGGATCAGGGCATCGGCGAAGGACAGGAACCGGATACCGGCAATGCGGCAGCCGATGTAGGCGCCGATCGCGCCGGCGAGCAGTGCCCCGAAGATCGCGATGCCGCCTTCCCAGATGTAGAACACCTTGATCAGGTCGGCTCCGGCGGCGAAATAGTCGTCGGGATGGGTCAGCACGTGCCAGATCCGCGCACCGACGATGCCGAGGGGCACCGCCCACAGCGCGATGTCGATGACCACCCAGGGTTCACCACCGCGGCGGGTCAGCCGCCGATTGGTGATCAGCACCGCGAGCACGATCCCGACGAGGATGCAGATCGCGTACATCTGGATCGGCCAGCCCAAGACGTCGAAGGACTTCCATGCGGGACTGGGGAAGTTGGCAGGCAGTGTCACGGTGGATCCTCTTTCGCGTGCGGGCGCGTCAGCGGCGCACGAACAGTCTATTCAGCGGGGTCGGTTCCGGCGGCCAGCTCTGCGGCGACTCGTGCCACCGCGGACACGCCGCCGTCGGCGAGCGCCTTCACCAATGCCGAACCCACGATCGCGCCGTCAGCATAGCCGAGCACGTCCCGAACCTGGTCCGGTGTCGAGATTCCGAGGCCGACCGCGGCGTACCGGGCTCCGACGAGGTGCAGTCGGTCCACGAGCACCCTGGCAGCCGAGTCGACGTCCGCCCGGGCGCCGGTGATCCCCATCGTCGACACCGCGTACACGAAGCCGCGACTGAGTGCGGCGGCCGTGCGCAGGCGCTCATCCGTCGATGTCGGCGCTGTCAGGAACACTCGATCGAGATCATGCGCATCCGATGCGGCGAGCCATTCGGCGGCTTCGTCCGGGATCAGGTCCGGGGTGATCAGACCGGCTCCGCCGGCGGCCGCCAGGTCCCGGGCGAAGCGGTCGACCCCGTATTGCAGGACGGGGTTGTAGTAGCTCATCACGAGCACCGGCGCGTCGACGCGCTCCCGGATCGCGTGCACGGCCTCGAAGGTCTGCGGAAGGCGGAAGCCGGCAGCCAGGGCGGTCACGGTTGCCGCCTGGATCACCGCGCCGTCCATCACCGGGTCGGAGTACGGCAGGCCCAGTTCGAGGATGTCGACACCGTTCTCCACCAGGGCGACCGCGGCATCGATGCTGGTGGCGAGGTCGGGGAAGCCGACCGGCAGGTAACCGATGAGTGCTCCCCTGCGCTCGGATTTGGCCCGGGTGATGGCATCGGCGACAGCGCTCATGGCCGCGCCTCGTCCGGCAGCAGCCCGAAGTACCGGCTCGCGGTCTCGACATCCTTGTCGCCACGGCCCGAGAGGTTGACCAGGATGGTTGCATCCTCGCCCAGTTCCCGGCCCAGATCGATCGCGCCGGCCAGGGCGTGCGCGGATTCGATCGCGGGGATGATGCCCTCGGTCCGGCTGAGCAGGCGGAAAGCCTGCATCGCGGCATCATCGGTGATCGGACGGTAGCTTGCCCGGCCGAGCTCCTTGAGCCAGGAGTGCTCGGGGCCGACTCCCGGGTAGTCGAGCCCGGCGGAGATCGAGTGCGATTCGATCGTCTGGCCGTCCTCGTCCTGGAGCAGGTAGCTGCGCGCGCCGTGCAGGACGCCGGGGCGGCCCCGGGTCAGGGTCGCGGCGTGTCGGGGAGTGTCGACGCCCTCGCCAGCGGCCTCGAAACCGTAGAGTGCCACCCCGGGGTCGTCGAGGAAGGCGTGGAAGATGCCGATCGCGTTGCTGCCGCCGCCGACGCAGGCTGCCACCGCGTCCGGGAGTGCCCCCGTCGAGGCCAGCACCTGGGCTCTCGCTTCCTCGCCGATGATCTTCTGCAGGTCGCGGACCATGGCGGGGAACGGATGCGGCCCTGCGACGGTTCCGAAGATGTAGTTGGTGTGCTCGACGTTGGTCACCCAGTCGCGCATCGCCTCGTTGATGGCATCCTTCAGGGTGCGCGAGCCGCTCGTGACCGGGATCACCTCGGCGCCGAGCAGGCGCATCCGCGCCACGTTCAACGCCTGGCGCTCGGTGTCGACCTCGCCCATGTAGATGACGCAGTCCAGACCGAAAAGTGCCGCGGCGGTCGCGGTCGCGACACCGTGCTGACCGGCTCCGGTCTCGGCGATCACCCGGGTTTTGCCGATCTGCCGGGTCAGCAGAGCCTGGCCGAGAACGTTGTTGATCTTGTGAGAGCCGGTGTGGTTCAGGTCCTCGCGCTTGAGGATGATCCGGGCGTTGCCCGCGTGGCGGGCGAACCGGGGAACCTCCGTGATGATCGAAGGGCGGCCGACGTAGTTCGTCAACAGGGACGAGAGTTCGGCGGTGAAGACCGCATCCTGTCTGGCGAGCTGCCACGCTGCGCCGAGTTCATCGAGCGCGGCGATCAGGGACTCCGGCACATAGCGGCCCCCGAAGGGGCCGAAGTACGGTCCCTCTTCCTCGCGAAGTGACATCTCAGGCCTCCAGGAACGCGGTCAGGGTGCGCACGGGGTCTCCCGTGACGAGTGCTTCACCGATCAGAACGACGTCGGCGCCCGCGTCGCGGTAGTGCCGGACGTCCGCCGGACCGAGCACTGCGGACTCCGCTATCCGGACGGTCCCCGCGGGGATCCCGGCACTGACCCGGCCGAAGAGGTCGCGGTCGAGTTCGAAGGTCGAGAGATCCCGGGCGTTGACGCCGATCACGCTCGCGCCGATCTGGGCGGCCTGCTCGACCTCATCGGCGCTATGGGCCTCGACCAGAGCCGTCATTCCGAGTTGTCCGATCAGGCTGTAGAGCCGCTCGAGGGTGCGCGGCTCGAGGGCGGCCACGATCAGCAGCACCAGGTCGGCACCCGCGGCGCGCGCTTCGAGGACCTGATACTCGCTCGCGATGAAGTCCTTGCGCAGTACCGGCACGCTCACCCGGGCGCGGACGGCTGCCAGATCCGCCAGCGAACCCTTGAATTTCCGCTGCTCGGTCAGAACGCTGATGGCGCTGGCGCCACCCTGCTGGTACAGCGCGGCGAGGCGCGCGGGATCGGGGATGTCGGCGAGCGCGCCGCGGGATGGGCTTGCCCGCTTCACCTCGGCGATGATCTTGATCCGCGCGGCCGGGGCCAGTGCGGCGAGTGCATCCAGAGCGGGCGGAGCCGTGAGTGCGGCAGCCTCGACTGCTTCGAATCCGCGCAGCGCCTGCCGGTCCGCAGCATCGGCGAGAGCTCCGGCTACGAGGTCCTCGAGCACGAACTCAGTGGACCTGCTTGGCCACGTACTTGGGGCCGTTGACGCCGTAACCGGCGCGGGCGAGCACCCAGCCGACGACGAGCCCGAGGGCAACCACGCCGACGCAGGCCCAGACCATCCAGCTCAACGAGAAGAAGAAGGCGATGACGCCACCGGTGAACCCGAGCAGCATGATGACGACGGCAGTCCAGGCAGCCGGCGAGTGACCGTGTCCGAGTTCCGTGACTTCGCTCATGATGCTCCTTGTGTGTGCGGAATGTTCGGTTCCCAGCATAGCGGCAGGATTCGCTCCCGCGTGTTCGTCAGGGCTGCTCGGTCGGGTCATCGCCCTGGCTGAGCCGGTCCCAGGTTGTCGTGGCCGAGCCCCCGGCTGCGCTTGGCGAAGGTACCTCATGCCGATCATCGGTGCTCGGCCAGTGTCGCGCAGTGACGAGGATGCCGATCGCGATCAGGAATTGGATACCGGCGAGGACGAGCCCGACGGTGGGCACCACTGTGATGCCGTCCACTGCCGCGAGTGCCGACTGTCCGGCGTCGGAGATTCCGGAGACGGTGGCGACGGCGCTGCGGGAGGCTCGCGCCGGGTCGATGATCGCGGTCGTGATCACCACCAGCAGGACGACTGAGATCAGTGCCTGAACCACGCCGAGGATCAGTCGGAGCGCGGGCCGCGCGATGGTCAGGGCAACGGCGAGGGCGATGCTGGCCAGGCTCAGCGCTGCGAGCGCCGGCACGGCCTGGTAGCCCGTGACGCTGACGCTGTCCACCGGCAGGGAGCCGACCGGGAAGGTGACTCTGATCCAGGTCAAGCCGCCGCCGGCCAGCAGCAGCACCGAGACGATCAGGTCGCTGATGACGGCTATCGTTCGGCCGTGCCCGGGGTTCGGGTCACTCATCGGCACTGCCGGCCACGGCCGACACCGGGTGGGTGTCGAAGCATGCTCTGGCACCGGTGTGACAGGCCGCGCCGATCTGCTCGACCTGGACCAGCAGGGTATCGCGATCGCAGTCGAAGGCGGCTGAGCGCACGTACTGCACGTGGCCCGAGGTGTCACCTTTGCGCCAGTACTCGCTGCGCGAGCGCGACCAGAAGGTGACCCGGCCCTCGGAGAGGGTTCGACGCAGCGCCTCCCGGTCCATCCAGCCGAGCATCAGCACTTCGCGGCTGTCCCACTGCTGGATGATCGCCGGCAGCAGGCCGTCCGCATTGAATCGCGCTGCGGCGATCGCGGCCGTCGCATCGCCGTCGGAGATGTTCATCGTCGTACCTGCTTTCCTGCAGCTGCCAGCGCGTCCTTGACCTGTCCGATGGTGAGCACGCCGTCATGGAAGACGGAGGCGGCGAGCACGGCGTCCGCTCCCGCCTCGACCGCGGGCGCGAAATCCGCGGCCTTCCCCGCGCCGCCGCTGGCGATCACGGGCACGGAACTGACCGATCGGATGATCCGGATCAGCTCGAGGTCGTAGCCCTGCTTGGTGCCGTCGGCGTCAATCGAGTTGACCAGCAGTTCGCCGGCGCCCAGTTCGATGGCGCGCCCAGCCCATTCGACGGCGTCGAGATCCGTGTGAACCCGGCCGCCGTGGGTCGTCACCACGAATCCGGAGGGAGCGTCCGCTCTGGTGACGTCGAGCGAGACCACGATGGCCTGGGCGCCGAAACGATCCGCGAGTTCATGGAGCAGCGCCGGCCGCGCGATGCCGGCGCTGTTGACCGAGACCTTGTCCGCGCCGTTGTCGAAGAGGCGGCGGGCGTCGTCGACTGAGCGCACGCCGCCGCCGACGGTCAGCGGAATGAAGACCTGCTCGGCGGTTGCCCGCACGACGTCCCACATCGTGGCGCGATCGTCGACCGTTGCCGTGACATCCAGGAAGGTGAGTTCGTCGGCGCCCTGCTCGTAATAGCGACGCGCCAGCGCGACCGGGTCGCCGGCGTCGCGCAGACCGCGAAAATTGACGCCCTTGACGACACGCCCGGCAGCGACGTCCAGGCAGGGTATGACGCGAACAGCGACGCTCATGATCGTTCTCCCCCGGACTAGATCCGTACCGCGTGGATGGGGCCGACCAGAATGGCTCGGGCGCCGAGTTCGTAGAGGTCGTCCATCACGTGGTTGTATTCGGCGCGCGGCACCATCGCCCGCACGGCGACCCATTCGGGGTCGTGCAGCGGCGAGATGGTGGGCGACTCGATCCCGGGAGTGAGCAGCGCTGCCTGTGGCAGCAGCGCTACCGGGATGTCGTAGTCCATCAGCACGAATTGGCGGGCGACCAGAACACCCTGCAGACGGCGCGCCAGCACCTCCAGGCCCGGCACATCGGGGTGAGTGCTGATCAGGACCGCGGTCGATTCGAGCAGCACCGGGCCGAAGATCTCCAAGCCGGCCTTGCGCAGGGTGGTCCCCGTCGAAACGACGTCAGCGACCGCATCGGCGACGCCGAGTCGGACCGCCGACTCGACGGCACCATCCAGACGGATCAGGGATGCCGTGATTCCGCGCTCGCGAAGGTAGGTTCCGACCAGCCCCGGATAGCTGGTCGCGACGCGCGTGCCCTCGAGTTCGCTCAGCTGAGTGAACCGGCCCGCGGGCCCGGCGAAGCGGAAGGTTGAGTCGCCGAAACCCAGCGCGGCCACCTCGAGAGCGGGCGACTCGGAGTCCAGCAGCAGGTCGCGTCCGGTCACGCCGACGTCGATCGCGCCCGAGCCGACGTACACCGCGATGTCACGCGGGCGCAGGTAGAAGAACTCCACGTCGTTGCGCTCGTCCACGACGATCAGCTCGCGCGGGTCGCGGCGCACGGCGTAGCCGGATTCCCGCAGGAAGTCCACGGCGATCTCGGAAAGGGTGCCCTTGTTGGGCACGGCGACTTTCAACACGGGTCTCGCTCCTGGGATTCGAAGGTGGTGGGCGGTCCGATCACAGATGTCGGTAGATGTCCGCGGTACCGAGCCCCCTGGCGATCATGAGTACCTGAAGGTGGTAGATGAGCTGCGAGATCTCCTCGGCGGTCTGCTCGTCGCTCTGGTACTCGGCCGCCATCCACACCTCGGCGGCCTCCTCGACGATCTTCTTTCCGATGAAGTGCACCCCGCCATCGAGCTCGGCGACCGTGCCGGAACCCGCCGGCCGGGTCGCGGCCTTGAGCGAGAGCTCGGCAAAGAGGTCTTCGAAAGTCTTCACAGTGACTAGGTTAGCGGTCGGTCTCGGGGTGCGGGACCGCCGAGCGCGGGCGCGTCAGCTCACCGGTCCCGGATCGCCCGTCTCAGGGCGGCGATCCGGGCGTCGGGATCGGGGCCCGAATAGACGCTCGATCCTGCGACGAAGGTGTCCGCCCCGGCCTTCCGGGCTGTCACGATGGTCTCCTCGGTGATCCCGCCGTCGACCTGCAGCCAGGTAGTCGTGCCGGCCTCGCGCACCGCCGCAGCCAGTCGGGCGAGTTTGGGCATCATGTCGGCGCGGAAGCTCTGACCGCCGAAACCCGGCTCGACGGTCATCACCAGGACCATGTCGTACTCGGCGAGCTGGTCGAGGTAGGGGTCAGCGTCGGTTCCCGGTTTCAGCGCGATGCCGGCTCGGACGCCGGCGGCCCGCAGCCCGCGCGCGACATCGACGGGGTGCTCGGTTGCCTCCGCGGAGAAGGTGACGCTGGCGGCGCCCGCCCGCGCGTAGCCCTCGGCCCAGCGGTCGGGGTCGTCGATCATCAGATGGACGTCCAGGGGAATCGGCGAGACCTCGGCGAGTCGGGTGACCATGGGCAGTCCGAAGGTCAGGTTCGGCACGAAGTGGTTGTCCATGACGTCGACGTGCACCATGTCGGCGCTGCGGATCCGATTCAGGTCCCGTTCCAGATTCGCGAAATCGGCGGCCAGAATGCTCGGGTTGATTCGGATGGGCATGGCGACAGCCTAGCGATCCGCGCCGCTCACGACTTCGTCAAGAGCGTGATGAACATGGCATCCGTGCCGTGGATGTGCGGCCAGAGCTGGACCTGACGCGCATCGTCCGGGATGCCCGGAAGCGGCGCGGAGGTGACCCCGGCGAGGATTTCGGCGGTCGGCAGCAACTGCACGGATCCGCCGGAGTCGCTGAGGGTCTCGGCGATGATCTGCCGCGTCTCGGCGACATGGGGTGAGCAGGTGACATAGGCGACGACACCGCCGGGGCGGACGGCTCCGAGTGCGGAATCCAGTAACGCGCGCTGCAGCGGTCGGAGCTCGGCGATGTCGGCGGGGCGTTTTCGCCAACGGGCCTCAGGGCGCCGGCGCAGTGCGCCGAGGCCCGAGCAGGGCGCGTCCACCAGGACGCGGTCGTAGTGGTCCGGTTCCGCGGTCCCGATCACGCGACCGTCGCCAACGCGGACCTGCACGTTCGAAAACGGCGCCACAGCCCTGCGCACCAGTTCGGCGCGCGCCGGCAGCGCCTCGTTGGCGACCAAGTCGGCCCCTGCCCCGGCGGCTTCAGCGGCGAGCAGGGCGGATTTGCCGCCAGGGCCGGCGCAGAGGTCGAGCCAGCGCTCGCCCGTCTCGATCGGCCGGGCCCGGGACAGCGCGAGCGCGGCCAGCTGGGAGCCCTCATCCTGCACCCGCACCCGGCCGGCGGCGACGGCCGGCCAGACGAGCGGGTCACCACCCGGCCACGAGAGCCCGATTGGCGAGTACGGCAACTCGGTGACCCCGCGGGGACGGTCATGGTCGGCATCGAGCCCCGGCAGGGCGACCAGGCTGATCCGCGGGGCGAGGTTGTCGGCGTCCAGCAGTGCCGCCAGCGAGTCCTCGAGCCGGTCGCCCGGGATCCCGGACGCCGAAAGAGCGGTGCGGAAAGCCCGGACGATCCACGCCGGGTGACTGTACTGCGCCGCAAGCCGGTCGTCCGCGCCGGCGACGGTGCCCAGCACCCGCTGCGCCCATACCTCGGGCGAGCTCCGCGAGACGGTCCGGAGCACGCCGTTGACGAAACCGACAGCGGAGCGCGAGCCGACGGCGCGGGTGAGCGCGACGGACTCGTTGACCGCGGCATGGCTGGCGGTGCGCATGCTGAGCAGTTGGTGTGCGCCCAAGCGCAGTACGTCGAGGATCTCCGGATCGATCCGCTCAACGGGCCTGCCGGCGGCAATAGCGATCACCTCGTCGTAGTAGCCCTGTCGGCGCAGGGTGCCGTAGGTCAGTTCGGTGGCCAGCGCGGCATCGGCGGCCGACAGCCCGGCAGCGCGGATCCGGGCTGGCAGCAGCAGGTTCGCGTAGGCGTCCGAGCGGGTGACGGCGGTGATCACGTCGAGGGCTACCCGGCGCGCGCTCACCGGGCGACCAACTCCGCAGAGGTGGTGGCACCGTGCCACCAGGTGGCGGCGGGAAGGACCCGACCGCCGGCGGGCTGGACGTTCACGAGCTCAAGGGCGTCCGTCCCGGTGCCGATCAGCACGGTCTCGTCTCGCATCACGATGTGCCCGGCGGGCAGCCGGTGCGCATCCTTCGGGATACGGGCAGCCAGTACCTTCAGGCGGCTCTCCCCCAGCATCGTGAATGCGCCGGGCTCGGGAGTGACCCCGCGGATCCGGGCATGGACGCGCTCGATGGGCTCCGCCCAGTCGATCCGGGCGTCGTCGATGCTCAGTTTCGGAGCGAGGCTTGATTCCCCGAGCTGCGCGACGGGCCGGGCCGTGCCCTCGTCGATCGCGTCGACGACGCCGGCCAGCAGTTCGGCACCCGAGACCGCGAGCTCATCGAGGAGCTCCCCGGCGCTCTGCTCCGCCCCGATCGGGGTCGTGATCGTGGCGAACACCGGGCCGGTGTCCATTCCCGCCTCCAACTGGAATACGGATGCTCCGGTGCGCCGGTCCCCGGCCATGATGGCGCGCTGCACGGGAGCGGCGCCGCGCCACCTCGGCAGCAGCGAGAAGTGCAGATTGATCCAGCCGTGCGTCGGCAGGCTCAGCAGCGGTTCCCGGACGAAGCCGCCGTAGGCGACGATCAC